>NZ_KV811096.1:0-1717 GCF_001813005.1 Streptococcus sp. HMSC062H02 | reverse complement strand
ATATCCTATCCCTCGCTGTTAACTTCCACCCTCATGATGTGGCTTTCTTGCTGATTGACTATAAGGGTGGTGGGATGGCCAATCTCTTTAAAAACCTGCCTCACCTCTTGGGGACGATTACCAACTTGGATGGTGCCCAATCTATGCGGGCTCTGGCTTCGATCAATGCGGAGATCCATCGTCGTGAACGACTCTTTGGAGAGTTTGAAGTCAACCATATCAATCAATACCAGAAGAAATTTAAAAACGGAGAAGCGACAGAACCGCTCCCTCACCTCTTCCTCATCTCAGATGAGTTTGCAGAGCTCAAGGTTAACCAGCCCGACTTTATCAAGGAGCTGGTATCCATCGCTCGGGTCGGACGTTCCCTCGGGGTCCACTTGATCCTAGCTACCCAGAAACCATCTGGTGTGGTGGATGACCAGATCTGGTCTAACTCACGCTTCAAGATCGCACTTAAGGTGGCGGACCGTTCGGACTCAAATGAAATGCTTCATACACCGGACGCAGCCGAGATTACTCAGACAGGACGTGCCTATCTACAGGTCGGAAATAACGAAGTCTATGAGCTCTTCCAGTCAGCCTGGTCAGGGGCAGATTACCAGCCGGACAAGGACGATATGGGGATTGAGGACCATACTATCTACCTGATCAATGAATTGGGCCAATATGAGATCTTGAATGAAGACTTGTCAGGCTTAGAAGATGTGGATGAGATCAAGGAAGTTCCGACAGAGTTGGATGCGATAGTGCACCATATCCAGCTCTTGTGTGAAGAACAAGAAATTCCTCCAGTACCACAACCATGGTTGCCACCGCTCAAAGAGCGAATCGCACTAGACGAACTGGAAGAAGTGCAACCGACAGTAGCCTGGACACAAGAGAAACCACTCTCTGTCCTCTTGGGGATGGCAGATATCCCGCAGGCCCAGAAGCAGGAAGCTGTCTCTATCAATCTCTCCAAGGATGGTCATATCCTCCTTTACGGAAGTCCGGGTACAGGAAAGACCACCTTCCTTCAGACTGCTGGTATGGACTTGGCTCGCAAATTCAGTCCAAAGGCTCTTACCATGTACTTGATGGACTTTGGTACCAATGGTTTGGCTCCATTGTCCAAGCTTCCACAGGTGGCAGATACCATGCTTCTGGACCAAACGGAGAAGATCTCTAAGTTTGTACGAATCATGGAGAAAGAACTCAACCGTCGTAAGAAACTCCTTGCGGACTATGGTGTTGGGACTTTAGACCTCTACCGTCAGGCCAGTGGTCAGGAAGAGCCGGCTATCGTCATCCTCTTAGATAGCTATGAAGCCTTCAAGGAAGAAGCCTATGAGGCGGAACTCTTCAAGCTCTTGGTGCGCATCTCCCGTGAAGGTCTCAGTATCGGGGTTCACCTCTTGGTGACAGCCGGTCGTCAAACCAACCTTCGTGCTCAACTCTACTCGAACTTCAAGCACCAGTTGAGCCTGCCACAGAATGAGGCAGGTGAAGTGCGAGCCATCGTGGGCTCTACACCACTTGCTATGACTATGGAAGATATCAAGGGACGTGCCCTTATGAAGCGTGAAGAGGTGGATGTCATCCAGCTGGCTCTCCCAGTTTATGGAGCCAATGATACTCAAGTCCTCAACAACCTGCGCCAAGCAGTCGCTTCCCTCCAAGAAGCCTGGACCGGACAGCGCCCAAGTGCCATTCCGATGGTACCAGAGGAGTTGAC
>NZ_KV811095.1:0-1613 GCF_001813005.1 Streptococcus sp. HMSC062H02 | reverse complement strand
TTAACATACTAAACATAAAAACACCTCCTGCTGTAATGAATGCAACTAACAAAACGATTAGTAGCTTTTTATGACTTTTTTTAATTCCAGAATTGTTCATTTAAGCTTTTCTCCTTTTTCTTATTATACTATAAGATTTGTCTATATTACACTATAATAAGAAAAAATTATTTTAAATCTATCAATCATAGTAGGATTTCCTAGATCCGTTCCCGCAGCAATCACAGCTATACTTTTATAACCCGGTTTGCCGTTTACTATAGGAGCCTACCGCCAAACCATCAAAACCTGTTCCTCGGTGAGACTTAGTCGCAACGACACGGAATTCTTGACCATCGGAGGTGGTTATGGTGTTGATTTCGCCTTTTTTTAACTCGTTATCTGATTTAGCAGTAACAATATTTGTTCGGTTTTCTTTACGCTGTGCGAACTCAGTATTAACACTGTAAACATTCGGACCTTGATTCAATTCATTAAGTTGTTTGTCTGTATACACGTATTTATTCATCATAGCTCCCCTTCTGAACCATTCGAATATTTAACTTTAACTTTTGACTTAGTAGAACCTCGCCTAGAATTTAAAAAATGTTGAAATTCTTCATCACCCTTATTATATACTCCAATCCTAATTTTATTCGAGTTTATATCAAAAGCTAAAACATGTTCTTTAGATGTTCCATCAAAAAATTTTAGTTTCACATCCGCCCCCCAAGCGTCTGAAGGAATTGAGCTGTACGATGGATTCGTAATCGTTACCTCCTCAATCCCTTCATAGGAATTCTTTAAGGCGTTTACCAGACTAACTTCATACTCTCTATTTCGACGCTCTTCTTGGGATTTCCCCAAGATACTAAACATAAAAACACCTCCTGCTGTGATAGTTGCGAGTAGTAAAACTATGAATAATGGTTTATAGCTTTTTCTTAATCTGTCTTTACTCATTATCATTTCCTCTTTTTCTCAGCATATTCAGCATTGACACTATATACATTCTTCCCGTGCTTTAATTCATTGAGTTGTTGATCTGTATAAGTGAAAACCACTACTGTACTCCTTTTTCTTTATCCGAATAATATATAGTAACTAAAGATGTTGTTTTCCCTTTATGAGAATTCAATATTTCCCACTGGTCGTTTATTTCTTTATTTGTTTTTCCATTAACAAAACCATTATAATTTTCAACGTCATTTAAAGAGTGGCCTACACGGTATTCTATTTTTACTTTATCTGAAAATAGAATATTTACATCACAAGACCAGTCGCCCGGAGGGGTTGTATATTCTGGATTAGAAATTTTGATCTCTTCTATCCCTTCATAGGAATTCTTTAAGGCGTTTACCAAACTAACTTCATACTCTCTATTTCGACGCTCTTCTTGGGATTTCCCCAAGATACTAAACATAAAAACACCTCCTGCTGTGATAGTTGCGAGTAGTAAAACTATGAATAATGGTTTATAGCTTTTTCTTAATCTATTTTTACTCATTGTTATCTCTACTCCTCTCAGCATATTCAGAATTTACACTATAAACATTTTTTCCGTGATTTAATTCATTGAGTTGTTTATCAGTATAAGTGTATACCATTAATATTCTCCTTCTGAGCCATCTGAA
>NZ_KV811094.1:0-310 GCF_001813005.1 Streptococcus sp. HMSC062H02 | reverse complement strand
CAAGGTCAGGTCCAAGAAGGTAAAGTGACCTTCACTCCAGGTCATGACTCAGTTCCATTCCCAGCTGATTCAACTCCACTATTTGACAATGGTACAACTGTGAAAGAAGTACCAAATGTTGGTAAATTCGAAGTGGATGCAGACGGTAAGGTGACCTTCACTCCTGATAAACAGTTCAAGGGTGAAACACCAGAGCTTGAATTGACTCGTGTGGATGCCAACGGAACTCCTGTTACTGTCAAGTACCAAGCGGTTGTGAAAGAAGTAGTTCCAACCAGCACTAACGCAACGAGCACAGGTCCTCAAGGTG
>NZ_KV811093.1:0-486 GCF_001813005.1 Streptococcus sp. HMSC062H02 | reverse complement strand
CCTTAGCTGCTTCCAACTTCGCTTTCAATTCAGCCACTTTCGCTTCCGCCACTTTCAAATCTTCCTTCTTGTTAGCCTCTGTTGAAGTCTCATCAGTTGACTTACCTGTCAAAGCTTTGAGTTCTTTCTCAGACTGTTCAAGTTGGGCTTGAAGAGTTGCTTTGATCTTGTCAAATTGAGCGTTTTCAACTTTGAGGGCGATGCGGTCAAGGTTCACTTTGAGGACTTGATTGATTTTATCACTGATCGTGAAGTTCGTCAATTCCGTCTTCTTGATGCGACCGTACTCATCTTTCAAGGCATTTCCATTTTCATCCTTAGGATCTGCAGGAACGAGCGTTGAAATGTCGAAGCGGAAGGTATCTAAAGCGTTTGGCAAGTGGTATTTTTTATCAGGTTTAGATCCATCTTCTGGCCCAACAGACTTAACTGGTTCACCTGGTGTTGGATCTGTTGGTTTTTCTGGGTCACGTGGTTTCACCGTTA
>NZ_KV811092.1:0-5242 GCF_001813005.1 Streptococcus sp. HMSC062H02 | reverse complement strand
TGAGGGTGGAAGTTAACAGCGAGGGATAGGATATTTTTTTGTAAATAGCAGAGCAGATAAACAAGCGAAAAATATAGAATTTTCAAGGTACTAGAAGGAAAATTTCCTTATCCCATTATACCATATGAGTGTTACCGTGAGAAGATGAGGAAAGCAAAAGAAAACCACCTGAAATAAAATCAGGTGGTTCATGAAATTTTGCAGTTAGTTGAAGAAACTTTCAATCCAACCACTTATATTGTTTAACAATATTCCTAGCTGACCAATAAGTCCATCCATCTCCAAAGCTTTATTCTCATACTCATTAATTTTTATGAGTAACTCATCAATATTTTCGTCCATGGCCTTAATACTAGAATCAAAATATGAAATCAGATTACCTGCGGGTGTAACAAATTTCGTATCATGCAAATTTCCAGTCCAAGATTCATCATATTCATCTTTTTTAGAAGCTACAGCTTTTTTCTGCTTAACAAATTCACTTTTAATTTTCCGTAACTCGTCATATATTTCCTTGACTTTTTTTGCCTCTTCTAAATAACCTTCTTTTTTTGATTGAGCTGAACTAATCTGCGATTGAATTGCAGCTTGTTGACTAGCTTTTGACATCTATACCTCACCTCTTTAACAAATAAGCAAGCACTACAACAGCGTAGACCATGATTAACAATATAGCACTACCGACGCCTAACAATTTATAAAGTTTGTTGATTCCACAGTATCGTTCCACATAAGCCCTGTTTGGTTTTTCAGGATCATACCATACTGTCATCTTCGAATAGACTGGGAAATGCGTTCGCATTAAGTTATTAAACGATATAAAAGAATTACGATAAAAAGTTAGGGAATTTGCCAACATGTCCTCTCTTGTAAAGTTATCAGATGCACTTATAGGGCCCCATGGAAGCGAAACCGTTCTAATCATAAAATACCGTAATGGCTTGCTATAAGTAGTTCCGTTAACCGTATATTCAACAATCGGAGGATTCCCAGCCTGAAAATTACTATAGCCCACAACCGTTCCCTTAATAGACGATTTGGCAAGACGTACCATCTTTTTATCCCGAAAATAAAGGTAGAGATATGTACCAGATAAAAAGATCAAGGATAAAAGAATGACGATGGTAGCAAATAAAAATAAAATGGTTTCTGTTGTCACATTCAACTCCTATCTTATTCTACGCTCTTCACATCGGACATTGAAAGTGTCATCTTAGATGGATCTGACATCGAGTCAACAAGCTCCAATTGTTCTGAATTAAGTGGTAACAAAATTAACGTGGTTGTGTAAGAAGGTAGCTCACCACTATCCTTGATAGTATAACTAATCTTTTGATTATCAAAAATAGTTTTGCCTTCATAAGACCAGCTTAGTGAAAACTCCAAATCTTTTTTGATATCTACATCAGTTTTATTGACGAGCATTAGTGCTGCTCTACCATCTGAGACGGCTCCTGTAAAGTAGATAGCCATATTTCCCTTACTTCCAATTTCTGGATGTTCTTTGGTCAATTTTTTACCAAGTTCAATTAAATCCGACGTTTGACCTTCATATTGTGGTGCTACTACAAATTTCAATTTTCTCTCCTCCTTGACAATCGTCTCATTTTTATTAGCCCCTTTACCTTGAATCCCATTAGAGCAACCTCCAAGTATTAACAATAAAATTATAACAAACAGCTTCTTCATTTTTTCTCCTTTCTATTTAAAATCCAATGTAAAATAAGGTAACGTAATCTCTGCTTTCGCACCAAAAATAAATGAAAAATCGGCCTTCATAGTAACTGTATGAACATCAAGCCATCCTTGCCCTAGAACACTGTC
This sequence comes from Streptococcus sp. HMSC062H02, assembly GCF_001813005.1. Taxonomy (GTDB): domain Bacteria; phylum Bacillota; class Bacilli; order Lactobacillales; family Streptococcaceae; genus Streptococcus; species Streptococcus oralis_S. The sequence goes on along the minus strand of NZ_KV811092.1, from coordinate 3,418 downwards.
ATACTGTTTCTTAGTGCTCACCATAGCTGCAGCAGAGAATCCTTCATTAGCCTCTAAACCAACATTAGCTCCAATTAATGAATCTTGTGTCTCACTCTGTTCATTTTTAAAGAGTTTAAACCCTAAGTTTGCATCTGCTTTTACTCCCTTTGCTGAGAAATCAAACCCAAGCTGCGACTCATTCTCATCTGAATAGGCAGCAATTTCTGCTTTTGCTTCTGGACCAGTAACTTTAGCCTCAAAAAAAGCATTATCATCTAATATACCCGTATGTAGCTTCGTTTCTCCTGCTCCAAGTCCAACCTTTGTTTTGAACCCATTTTTCCCAACACTACTATCAGCTTCAGCATAGAGAAGTTTACTCTCCGTCACTACATTGAAATAGTCTCCAGCTTTGATCACTGTTTTATTTGATAATACATTTCCGTCTACATGTAGACTTTCCTGTCCGCTAGAAGTTTTAGATTCATATCTCCCGTTGATAGCATTATAATCCGTGTAAGCATAATAGTCCTTTCCCCATCCTTTTGCTAATTGTCCATTAGCTAATGAGAAATATGCTGTATCATATACATACGGATCCTTTTTTTGTTTTTCATCGAATACAGAAGCATTCCCTTCGATGTACCAATTTTCCTGTTTCAACTTTTTAAACTTTGCTTCATTATATTTTCCGCTAGGTGTAACATAATTATTTAAAATATTTGTAATCATTTTATCTAATTTACTGATTGAAGTCAGGATACTTTCAGCACCTTTTGATAACTCATCGTCTTTAGTTTTAAAATCGCTGTTAACAGTTTCCAAATTTGTATCTATAGTAGAGAAGCCATCTGTTATGTTATTAGTATTGGTAGATTTAACAGAAATATATTCAGCAGCCTTAGATTCGTTACTAACTAAATCCTCTATATCTACAGAAACAGATTTCAAAATTTCACCAAACGAAGTTTTTATATCCTCAACTCTTGAGCTTGATACTTTACCCGTTTCGTTTGATTCAAATTCTAAAAACCCCTTTTTTATATTTTCAATATAATTTTTTAAATCCTTACCTATTTGTAACAAAATATAAGTTGCATTGACAGAATTATCTTGCATAAATGCTTTGTACTTTTCTGCGCCTTGTCCTTTAAAATTCAATGATTTAGTTAAAACTGTTAAAGATTTATTTACGTTATATAATTGAGTTTCTAAATTTGTGTAAGCCTTACTCCCTAGCGTTTCAATTGAACTTATCTTAGAATTATCTAATTTCATATCGTCCCTTTCCTATTGTACCAAAAATTAATCATTTTTTCCCAATTTTATTGCTACCTGATATCCATTCTCCATGAAGTCCAATAAAAGAATCTAAAGCCATCCACTCAGATTTAATTACTTCCAAATTTTTAGCATCTTGCGCTAAAAGTTTCTTGTAATTTTTTGTCACACTGCTTAATTTACTAATAATGTCATTCAACTGTGTAACCGTTTCTAACTCTAGACCATCTGTTTCAATACTCAATATATTATCTGAAACAGACTCTTTAGTTGATGTTAAAGTATCAATCTCTTTCTGAAATCCTTCTGGGTTAATTAATATTTGATCTGCCATTTCAATTCTCCTTTATTTATTACTATTTACTGTACAGAACAAACTTTCATCTAAAACTTTTGAAAGTAGGTATCTAATCTCATTCAAGGATTGATTTGTAACAGTAATATTATACCCGATATAGTCAATTTTTGATAGCCATAATACTACAAATAACATAGAATATAGTTTAGGTCTTTCTTTTATTAAATAACTTGGCTGTTTTTTGATTCTATCTATGTATGTAGTTAACGTTACATCATCGATTTTAGATAAATCAACTCTATTTATACCCGCAATATGAATTCCCATGTCTGCACAATCGATTAACAAAGTGGGATGCAAATCTCTGTAATGCTCTGATAAAATTTGGTAAACCAAAAACACATCCTCTGCTGAGAAAGACAGCATCCCATTATCACTTTGGTGATTTGGATTTGAATGTATCAGTAAGTCCCTCTTTCCTTCTTCCTGAACTAATACTTCTTTAGCTACTATATCTTTCTCTGTTAGAGGAAAGAAAATAGATTTAGGGTTACAATCTTGTTTAGAAGTGGGAACTGTTTCCTTCAATAATTGACAGACTTTTTCATTGACATCTCCCAAAATAAATACTTTTGTTTCCATCGCTTCAAAAAGAACTTTTTGAGCAAAATTCACCTCATCCTGAGTCACTTTTTGAATCTGATTGAATAGTTCATACCTAGAAAATCGTTTGTTTTGTCCTAAAAACTCCAATATGGAGAAATTAAAAATATTAGGAAATTCATTTTCCTTAGTTAAATACTCCTCTACAAATATCTTCTTCTTTTCTTCAAATTCGTCTTCAGGATTAAACAATATAAACTGATTTAACTTTTTAAAATCTTCTACAATTTTCTTAGATGTGCTAACAAAAGATATAGTGGTATTCCCTGGATTAACTGAGATTTCTATAATTTTACCCAATTTTTCTTGAGCAAACTTCTTTTTATAAAAAGCCAAAAATAGTATCGAGGCAGGATTAATTTGATAAATTTCATGATTGATTTGATAATGCTTTAATGAGAAACCAAAATTATAACCCAATGTTATATAAATCCTATCTTTCGGATATTCAAAAGGTTGAATCAGTACATCATACTTCTTACTCATAATCTCCTCCTTTCATTAACTTCATTTTTTGATAAAATTTATCATCAACCATATAAGCAATCGAGTTTTCCAAATGAGCTTCAGAATATTTTACATTTGGGACATTAATGATTTTTTGATCATTTAATCTCAACTCTACAATGGCATATTTAAGTTGTTTAATAAATTTAGAAACTACATTAAGACTATTTGATAATGAAGGAATAGTAGTAATAAAACTATACAGTCCTATTCTTGGGCCATAATTCAAGATATATAATATCTTTTCCGATAATAGTTCGTTCTCTTGAATTAACTCTTCAATTCCATCCCATATTACTACATATGGTTGACTAAGTATCTCTCCTAAATCTATATTTTCACAAATCAAGTCGAAAATTTCTTCTATCTTATCTTTCCGGTCTAAATCTGAATTTATTCCACTTGAAATCTTATATTGCTCTTGCGATTTCGATACACTAAGAAGTGTAGTATCAAAACGAAGTTTAGAAAGGTTACATAAGATATGTCGAATCATATTGTTATTTTGCCATTCTTTCTCAAAAATATACAAAAGGTTCCCCTTAGATAAATCCCAACTTAGTGGCTCGACGTTTTCTAAATCCAATCCTAGTGGTAGTTGCCCTTTTTCAAGTAATCTTAATACAGCTGCTCGGCTATAGAAGTCTTTCTCTGTCAACTCCTCTGGTACCATCGGAATGGCACTTG
>NZ_KV811091.1:0-30382 GCF_001813005.1 Streptococcus sp. HMSC062H02 | reverse complement strand
CCAGTAACTTATCATCTAAGCCTGTACGAGGAGGGTCGACTATCAAGGCATCCGCTCGGTAGCCGTCACATTAGAACATAAAAAGAGAGGTTGAACCTCTCTAAATTTATTTTTCTTCACTCATTTTTGATTTTACTTCATCATAAGATAGTGCATGGGATTCCTCTTCTACGGTCTCAGGCATTTTACCTGTTTCGTAAAGAGATTTAATTTGAGTACTATCCAATGTTTCGTATTTCAACAATGCTTCTGCAATCAGTTTGTGGGTTTCACGATTTGATTGGATAATTTCAGCAGCTTTGTTTCGTGCCTCATTTAATAATGAACGAACTTCCTCATCAATCTCATAGGCTGTTTGTTCTGAAATTGATTTTTGAGGACTTTGTGCACCAAACATAGCATGGTTACCTTCGTATTGAACTGGGCCAAGTTTTTCACTCATACCGTATTCAGTGACCATTGCACGAGCCATCTGTGTAGCTTGTTCAAAGTCATTGGAAGCTCCTGTAGTTTGGACATTAAAGATAATCTCTTCAGCTACACGACCACCCATCAAACCTGCCAATTGCTCTTTCATGTCTTCTTTAGATAGAAGCATTTGATCCTCTTTCGGAAGTGCAATCATGTAACCACCTGCACGTCCACGTGGTACGATGGTAACTTTATGAACAACACGGGCATTTGACAAGACTAAACCAACAATGGTATGTCCAGCCTCATGATAAGCAACCAATTCACGTTCTCTTTGTGATACTGTTTTATCTTTCTTAGATGGTCCAGCAATCACTCTGTCCTCTGCCTCATCAATATCTGAAGCATCAATGATTGATTTGTTGCGACGAGCAGCAACTAATGCCGCTTCATTTAGAACATTTTCTAAGTCAGCTCCCACAAATCCTGGGGTTTGTTGGGCAACTAGTTTCAAATCAACATCGTCTGCCAGAGGTTTATTTTTAGCGTGAACTTTCAAGATTGCTTCACGACCTTTAACATCAGGGCGACCAACTAAGACTTTTCTATCAAAACGTCCTGGACGGAGAAGAGCTGGATCTAGAACATCTGAACGGTTCGTCGCAGCGATAACAATGATCCCTTCATTTCCCTCAAAACCATCCATCTCAATCAAGAGTTGGTTCAAGGTTTGTTCACGTTCATCATTACCTCCACCAAGACCGACACCACGTTGGCGACCAACGGCATCAATTTCATCGATAAAGATGATGGCTGGCGCGGCTTTTTTTGCATCCTCAAAAAGAGAACGAACGCGGCTTGCACCAACTCCGACAAACATTTCTACAAAGTCAGAACCTGAGATACTAAAGAATGGAACACCTGCTTCCCCAGCAACTGCCTTAGCAAGTAAGGTCTTACCTGTTCCCGGAGGTCCCTCCAAAAGAACACCTGCAGGAATACGCGCACCAAGTTTTGTAAATCGTTTTGGATCTTTTAGAAATTCAACAACTTCTACTAATTCTTGTTTCTCTTCCTCGGCACCAGCAACATCCGAGAAACGTACCTTGATATCTTCTTTATTTGCAGCTTTGGCCTTACTACGTCCAAAACTCATTGGATTTCGACCACTATTTCCTCCCATATTTCCCATCATAGAGAATAGGAAGAAGAAAAGAATAGCAAATGGCACCACAGAGACAAGGATATTGATCCACATACCGCTTGAACTCTCATGTTTGACTGTTACTTCTGCCTGATGTTCAGAAGCAAGTTTTTGCAATTCTGAAACTGTTGAATCAGACGGAAGAATAGTACTTGAGAATCTTTCTACTGTTGTAGCTGTAGGAGTGAAAAATTGAATTCCTGTTTCTTCTTTACTAGTCTTAGGATTTTTATAAACACCAGACACTTCAATGATGCTACCATTTGGCTGGTAGGTTAATTCTTTTACATTGTCTGCAGTAATTTCTTTTACCAGTTCTGTATAGTTAATTTTTTCGCTTCGCCCAGCAGTATTTCCAGAGTAAAAATACTGGAATCCTGTCACTAGGAAGAAGATAATTAACAAGTATAGAAATGGATTTCTAACTAAACCATTATTTTGTTTTTTCATTAAAGATAAATCTTTCTAATTTGAATAAACTTCTTCTTTCAATACTCCGACATAAGGAAGGTTACGATAATTTTCTTTATAGTCCAAACCATAACCTACTACAAACTCATTTGGAATAGTAAAGCAAGTGTAATCCGCTTCAATTTCAACAACGCGTCCCTCTGGTTTGTCCAACAAAGTCGCGATTTTAACAGAAGCTGCTTCTCTTGCAATAAACATATCTCGCAAATTTTTCAAAGTTTGACCTGTATCAATGATATCCTCTACAAATAAAACATGTCTCCCTTTGATATCTTGCGTAACGTCTTGCTTGATATTGATGACACCACTACTTGCTGTTCCACCATGGTAACTAGATACCATCATGAAGTCCATCTCAATATGCGTATCAATATGTTTGACCAATTCAGCCATAAAAGGAATCGATCCTTTCAGAATTCCAATAAGAATTGGATTTTTCCCCTCATACTCTTTTGTTAGTTGCGCACCTAGCTTTTTAGCTGCTTCTGTAATTTCATCATGTGAAACGAGGATTTTTTTAATATCGTGTTCTAACATCTTTTTACCTATCTATTTTTTCTATATAAATTACAGTGTTCATTATATCATTTTTCGTGTTTTTACTCAAATCACTGGTCGCAATTCCTAAAATTGAGACAATTTCTCCAAATTGCTCAATAATAGGGGTTGTTTTTCGTTTTTCAATGGGGATTTTCAAATCTATAAATAAACGTCTCAGTTTCTTTCGATGCCCATTCAGGATAAGAACATCGCCAGGTTTTCGACATCTAATATGTACAGATGTTTCCCGTGAAACCGTTACTTTTTGAACAAAATCCCCTTCAATAGGAATGCCAAAGGAAAATAAATAGCCCATATATCGAACTTGATTTTGATAGTGTAACACAAGTTCATCTTCCTTTTCATCGGCCTGAGGACTGATTTTACAAATCTGAAACCGTTGATACTCTTTTATCAATTCATAGCCATTTTTAAGAGAGTGACGATACTGGCTTTTCGTTGCTAAAATCTGTAGAACTTCATCAAACTGAGACTTCGTAAGATTTAAGTCTGGGAATTGATTGAGATAGTTCTGGAGCAAGACCCCTTGAGTTTGTTTTGAGTATGAAAAGAGCTCATTCAAATCTTCTACATCAATCTGTTCAGAAAGCTCCGTTATGGCTGCTTGGTAATCTGAAATCTCACTTCCTAGATTTAAAAGAGCAGATCTAAGGCGGGGATTTTCTTTTTCAAGTTCTGGTAAATACTTATTTCGAATACGATTGCGAAAATAGCTGTTCTCATGATTTGTTTGATCTTCGAAATGAAAAATTGGTGGGAAGTCTGTTTTATGAAAATACAACAAAGGACGGATGATTTCAATATCATCAACTACTTGACTTTCTTTTATTCCTATTAAATGACGTAACCGACTTCCGCGAATCAAGCGCATCAAAATCGTTTCAACCTGATCATCTGCATGGTGGGCAGTAACCAAGGCAGTCGCTCCAACCTCTTTCATGATTTTCCTAAAAAAATCATAACGAAACTCTCGAGCACGCGCTTCTGAAAAGTCTCCTGAAAAGCTTGTGATATAAATAGGAAGTTCAGCTGCATCAGCTAACTTCCTTAGTTCATTTTCCTCCCAGTCAGACTCACTTCTCTGCTTGTGATTGACATGTGCTAAAATCAACTCAATTCCCAACTCATTTTGATAAGTAGACAATAGCTGGAATAAAAACATTGAATCCAGTCCGCCAGACAAAGCTAACACGACTTTCGAATGTTTTTTGAAATACTCTTTTCGGAGAAAATGATTTAAAAAATCCTGGTCCCTCATTTTAGAACCTCATAGACATCCTTAGCTATCTTAGCAATAGTATCATAATCAGAATTTTTGGTAAAAATAGAAAGAACGAAAGGAGAATCCGTATAAACAATGGCAGTGTCATGTTTAAACTCGTCGGCATCTCCGATTTTATGAGCTACCTTAACCGAAACACCTTTTGCGATTCGTTGGTTGTCAAAATCAGTCTTGCTCAAAGACTCTAAGACAAAACCATTCTGATTATAAATAGCTTCCATGACTTTTCCAGCCATTTTTGAAGAAGTCAATTTATCATTCACATCCCAATCCTCACCCATAATTGCGTACATTTTTTCTTTAAAAGCCCCGTCAGATTGATTGGTCACATAATAACCTAAAATATTATGAGCAACATTATCAGACTCTTTTGTTACCTTGGTAATTAACTGTTGAAGACTGTATTCTTTGTTATCTTCTTTTTTAGGTAAGCTACCACTACCTTCTGGTTTATAGGACCCAGGAAAACTATTTACTTCTGGGATATACTTGAAGCTACTGTCTAGCGTATATTCCCCTTGATTTATCTTATCTTGAGCGTAATAAAGGTAGGCTAGTTTCAAGATGCTAGCTGCATAGAGTTTGCTGTCTTCATTCACCCCAGCCTCTTTACCTGTACTCAGTTGTTTAACATAAATAGAATAATTTTCATTCTGATAGTTGTTTGATAAGATTTCTTGAACCTTCTGGATGCGATTATCCTCTTCTGAAACGAACTCTTTTGATACCCACCCAACTTGATCAATATGAAGAAATTCTTGTCCCTCAGCAAAGAGAGCTCTATCCACCGTTACGCGTTGATAGGGAGAGAGGGATGAAGAAATTTCTTTAGTGTCATAAGGGCTGTTATAGATAACAAACCCTGGCTCCAACCATACTTGTCTATTTTGAGTTTGAACTTGACTTTGATCATAGACCAAGCGCTTATCTGCAAGGATAAACTGGTGATTATCTAATTTAAAAACAGGAACACCTTGTCTATTCAAACGCCATTCTACGATTTTAAAGGTGGTTCCAGGAGTTAATTTACCAGACTCCTTGACAAGATCCTCATTAGCATAGACTGCTGTTTCTCCATATACCATTGGGGATTTCAGAGTTTCTTTATAGTAGAATCCATAATCAGACTCAGTTAGATAATAAATTTCTTGCGAAGAGTAAGGAAGCTGTTTTTCTGTGCTAACTACTCTTGAGGTTATGATAAAAGCAGGTAGCAATAAAACTACTAAGAACTTACGCATTCTTCTCTTCCCTTTCTTCTTGTAATCGTAATAAATGGTTTTTAGCTGCCAATTCCTCTAATTTTTCATCTGATAAACTTAGAAATTGCTCAACAACTTCCAATAAATTTTCCATGACATTACCTCGGAAGCAAATCAGGAATTGTGTAAATTGCTTCTCGTTTCTTTGAGTAATAGTACTTGGCGCGTGCATATTTTGCTACATAGTCTTCATCTTTCAACTTTGCAGCAAAAGCAGATTCCTTATCCTTTTCGTCACTAAGATTTTGGTACTGCTCTTTCAACTCTGTCAATTGCTGACGGCGTTGCAGTAACTGATCATAGCTTTGAGCCAAGTTATAAGTTGGTAAAATAAACAACAAGATCATCAAAATAAGGACCCAACCCATAAAACGATTTCGTTTTTGTCTCTCCTTCATCAGGTAACGACGACGTTGATGTTCATTTTGAATAAAAGAATTATTCATCTGTACAATATTTTTAGACATTTTCTTCTACCCGTGTTTCACTGAGAATTTCATACATGCCTGCTGCGTCTTCTTTTTTTGTACTATCTTTCATTTCTAGTACTTTAACAAGCAACAACTTATTTCCAAAGCGAATTTCAACTTGGTCATCAACTTTCAAATCCGTTGAACTTTTGGCCAAGATTCCGTTCACCTTGATTCTACCTTTATCTGCTACTTCTTTTGCGACTGTGCGGCGCTTAATAATTCGTGATACTTTTAAATACTTGTCTAATCTCATTTTTATTACCTCAAATTATTATTGTACCATTTTTATCCTTTTTATAGAAGAAAAATGTTAAATGAGATTTGCTTCCTTTGATTCTTTTATCTCTAATAAACTTTCTCCAAAAATCAGCAAACCTTCTAAAATTTCATAATCCTTCTTGTTTCGGACATCGAATACAACTTCCATTAATCCCTTATTCTCAGCTATGGCTGCTTTTAAGTTCGTTGCGGATAAGGCTTTAAAATAATCTTGAGCCAAGAATAGTCGTTGAGTGACTTTTTCAAATTGAACTGTAATCTTATTTTCTTTTCTTTCCACACGTTCTACAAATACCTTGTCAAAATATGACTTGACCAAACCAATCTCTAAAAGGTATGCTACTACGTCTGGGTATTCTCCAAAGCGGTCCATCAACTCTTCTTGTAGTTCTTCATAGTTGACACGATTGTCAATTTGACGAATTTTCTTGTAAATTTCAATCTTATGTCGTTGGTCAGAAATATAAGTATCAGGAAGATAAGCATCAATTTGTAAAATCAACTCAGCATTTCCTTTGATTCTTTTATTCCCATTACCGTTCCGTTTAGCAATAGCTTCCTCTAATAACTGTGAATACAATTCAAAACCAACAGAATCAATGAAACCAGACTGCGATTTTCCTAGGAGATTTCCTGCTCCACGAATCGAAAGATCTCGCATCGCAATCTTAAATCCTGAGCCTAATTCTGTAAATCCCTTAATCGCTTCTAATCTCTTTTCAGAGACTTCACTGATTGATTTTTCTGGACGATACATGAGATAGGCATAAGCAATACGATTACTACGACCGACTCTTCCTCTTAATTGATACAAGGTTGACAAACCCATATGGTCTGCATTTTCAATAAATAAGGTATTGGCATTTGGAATATCTACCCCTGTCTCAATAATAGTAGTCGTCACCAAAATATCATACTGACCTTCAATGAAATCAAGTAGAGTATTTTCCAACTGAATTTCACTCATTTGTCCATGAACATACCCAATCGAAGCCTCTGGAATCAACTCCTGTAATTCCGAAACCTTCTGGTCAATCGTGTCAACCTTATTGTAAAGATAGTAAATTTGACCTCCACGCTCCATTTCACGCAAGACAGCATCACGAATGACACTATCATTCTTCTCTAATACATAGGTTTGAACAGGATAGCGATTGGTTGGAGGAGTTTCAATAACAGACAAATCTCGGATTCCCAGCATAGACATGTGGAGAGTACGAGGGATTGGCGTTGCTGTCAAGGTTAGAACATCTACTTGTTTTTTCAGTTCTTTCAAAGTTTCCTTATGCTTAACACCGAATCGTTGTTCCTCATCAATAATCATCAATCCCAAATCTGAAAACACAACATCTTTTGACAAAACACGATGCGTTCCAATCAAAATATCGACTTGACCATTCTTTAGTTTTTCAAGTGTTTCTGCCTGCTCTTTTTTACTTCTAAAGCGACTCAACACATCAATATTAACAGCAAAATTTTGGAATCGTTCCTTAAAATTCGTATAGTGCTGTTGCGCTAAAACCGTCGTTGGAACTAGAACGACCACCTGTTTGTGATCATTGACTGCCTTAAAAGCAGCACGCATTGCTACTTCAGTCTTCCCAAAACCAACATCTCCAACCAAAAGTCGATCCATGGGGTGAGAATCCTGCATATCTCTCTTGATTTCCTCAATACTACGAAGTTGATCATCCGTTTCAACGTAAGGGAAAGCATCATCAAAATCATGTTGCTCATCATCATCAGCTGAGAAAGCAAACCCCTTCAACTGACTACGCACAGAATAAAGCTTGATTAAATCGTCAGCTATATCCTCTACTTGGTTCTTAACTTTTTGCTTGGCCTTTTTGAAATGACCATCATTTAATTTATTAAGTTTTGGCGCTTTCCCATCACTTGAAACATATTTAGACAGTAACTGAATCTGCTCTACTGGGATGGAGATTTGGTCACCATTTTGATACTGTACACTGACATAATCACGGTGAATACCTTGGATTTCAATTGTTTCGATTCCTAAATATTGACCAATTCCATGGATATGGTGAACAACGTAGTCCCCTTTTTCAAGTTCATTATAATCTTTTAATCGCTCTGCATTTGAAGCATGTTGTCTTCTAAACCGACGTTTTAATTTCTTTTGAAAAATCTCATGTTCAGTAATCAAGAGAATTTTTTCATCTACAAAATGAAAACCATGTCTTAGATTACCCTCAATCAAGTTTACAGATTCTTTACAGATACTTGACTTATCTCTGGAATCCAATTTGATCTGATATTCCTCTAAAACATCCTCCAACGTCTTACTTCCCATTGAATTGCTAGACTGCAAAATAATAGTGTAGTCCATTTTTTTGTATCGCTCAATTTCTCCTTTTAAAAATGAAAATTGATTGAAAAACTCTTGCATGGGGTATTGATTAAATTGATAAATGTGATCAAACTTAAGATTTCCTAAGCCCTTTTGCAGATTGGAGAAAAAGGTAACTGGACTTTGTTTTTTATAGGTTTGCTCTGTATCTGCAAAATACTGCATCCCAGAAAATGATTTACCATTCTGTAAATCTTCTGTAAAGTATTGTGCTAATTCTCTTTCAAAGGATTCATACTGATTCATCAATTTTTGATAGTCATCAAAGAATACTGGTGTATCTTTTTCAATATAATCAAATACAGTCCATGTTTTATCGTAACATAAGGACAAAAACTTTCGACTATCTGAATGTACTTGTTTTTGATGAAAACTTGACAAAATCTCTTCCAAATATGATTTTAAAATTGGTGATAGAGTCTTTGAAATTTGCTTTTCTAAAGCTGACTGTCCTCGTTGATAATCTTTTTCTCTCAAAAGTATGTCGCTAGCTGGAAAGATAGTGAGGTTTGTCTGATTTTCTTTCGATAATTGTGTTTCGACTTCAAAAGTACGAATACCATCTACTTCATCGCCAAAAAACTCGATTCGGAAAGGTTCTAACTGAGACATCTCAAAAATATCTAAAATATCTCCTCGAATACTAAACTCACCTTGTGTCTGTACTTGAGTAACTTTTCGATATCCAATTTCCTTTAACCGGTGAAGTAGCTCGTGTTGGTCATATTCTTCGCCAACTGCAATTTTTATAGTACTTTCTTTAAATCTAGTCGGAGAGGGTAAAATTAACCTACTCGCTGCGATATTACAAACTAAAATCCCTTTCTTAGACGGATCACTCAAAAAACGCAAGGCTTCAACCCGCGAAATGATTTTTTCTTGCGAAGACATCAAAAACTCTACCATAGGAGAGTCATCTACTAAAAATGGATAGACAAATTCCTCTCCTAAGAGAGAAAGAAGATCACTGATAATTCGTTCTGCTTCTCCATAAGTCGAGGTCAGTAACACAACCTTATTTTCTTTTTCTAGGCTGCTTGCAATTGCAAGAGCCTTAGTAGACGTTGATAAACCAAGTATTAGTTGTCTTTTCTTATCTATCAGATTTTGATGCCATTTTTCTATCTGATTATTTTCTGAGAATAAATCTAATAAAGTCACCATTTATCCATTATACCTCTGCATTGTTTTCTCAAAGTTTTTCTCTTGTAAATAGTAGTTTACAGCATCGTCAACCTTGTCAATAGACTGTAAAATACCCACATAGTCATCCTGTTCAAACTTACTTAAAACATGATGAACAACCGACATGCCTTTTTTAGGTCTTCCAATACCTATTTTAATACGGTTAAATACCTGAGTCCCTATATGTTGAATAATAGACTTGATACCATTATGCCCACCTGCTGAGCCCTTTGCTCTTAAACGAATTTTCCCGACTTCCATGTCAAGGTCGTCGTAAATAACGAGTAAATCTTCAATATCCAAACCATAGTAAGTCAATAAAGCATGAACCGCTTTTCCACTTTCATTCATAAATGTTGTTGGTTTGACCAGATAAATTTTTTCTCCATTGAAGAAAAAAGATGCTAGATCAGCTTGAAATATCTTGTCATGTGTAAAGGTGACATTTTGTTTTTTAGCTAGTTGGTCAATCAACATAAATCCAACGTTGTGCTTGGTTTCAAAATATTTATCCCCTGGATTTCCTAATCCAACAAGTAATTTAGTCATTTATTTTCCTTTCAAAAGCCAAAAGGGTTGGAATTTTTTTTCCAACCTAATTGACACTATTTATTAAATGTTATTAAACATTAAAGCGGAATTCCATGATATCGCCATCTTGAACGATATATTCTTTTCCTTCTTCACGCAAACGCCCAGCTTCTTTTACAGCCTTTTCAGATCCATATTTCACTAGATCCTCATATGACATTGTTACTGCACGAATAAACCCTTTTTCAAAGTCTGAGTGGATAATACCAGCTGCTTGAGGAGCTTTCATCCCTCGCTTAAAGGTCCAAGCACGGACTTCTTTTTCACCAGCTGTGAAGTAAGTTCCAAGCCCAAGCAAGTGATAAGCTGCACGAGTCAACTTGTCAACGCCTGATTCAGTCAAACCAAGTGCTTCAAGAAACTCTTGCTTATCCTCATCGTCTAACTCAGAAATTTCTTCCTCAGCACGCGCAGAAATAACTACCACCTCAGCATTTTCTGTCGCTGCAAATTCTCGAATTTGCTTCACATAGTCGATAGAATCTGGATCTGAAACTACATCTTCATCCACATTAGCAACATAAAGAACTGGTTTAGTAGTCAAAAGGAAAAGACCCTTAACAACTTTTTGTTCCTCATCTGTGAATTCAATGGTACGAGCTGATTTTCCATCTTCAAGAACTGGTTTAATTTTTTGAAGAATGTTAAACTCTGCTACTGATTCTTTATCTTTTTGCGTACGTGCCATCTTTTCTACACGCGCATAGCGCTTATTGACTGATTCTAAATCAGCAAGAATCAACTCCAGGTTAATGGTATCAATATCTGCAAGTGGATCCACAAAGGCGTCTTCACGTCCTTGCTCACGCATAACATTTTCATCATCAAAAGCACGAACTACATGAACAATCGCGTCTACTTCACGAATATTGGCCAAGAATTTATTACCTAGACCTTCTCCTTTTGATGCTCCTTTTACAATCCCTGCAATATCTGTAAATTCAAAGGTTGTTGGGACTGTCTTTTTAGGTGTAATCATTTCTGTTAGTTTTTGTAGGCGTTCATCTGGAACTTCCACCATCCCAACGTTTGGATCAATAGTCGCAAATGGGTAGTTTGCCGCCTCTGCTCCTGCTTTTGTAATTGCATTAAAAAGGGTTGATTTACCAACGTTTGGCAAACCAACGATGCCTGCTGTTAAAGCCATAGTTTCTCATTCTCCGTTCTCATTTCAATCCCTAACATTATAACACAAAAAGGGAAAACTTGCTAACCCTCTAACTAAGGGTTCTTAGTCAATAATCTTATTCATTTTTCGTTCAAAATCATAGCGACTCATCATGACAAGGTGGTCACAATTGCTACACTTTATTTTGATATCTGCCCCTACACGTGTAATTTCCCAACGATTAGCCTTTTTGCCTGTTGACTTGATGGTACAAGCGTGTGGTTTTTTCATCTCAACAAAATTTCCAACTTGATACATACTACTCTCCTTTTCTTTTTTGATTATATCATAAAAGAGGCGAGCCAGGCTCAACCTCTTTCACTTAATTTGTTCGAACTGGTGTGATAAGCTGCATGAAATCTTCGTCAGTATCTGCTGGCACAAGAGTAAATGGACGAACTGATGAGATAAAGCTAATGGTCACCTTCTCGCTATTTAAAGCCTTGAGGGAATCAATCAAGTAAGTTGGGTTAAAACTAATAGTCAAATCATCACCAGTCACATGCTCCGTATCGATTTCTTCGTTTACTTTACCAACTTCTGGAGAGTGAACATGGGCGCTAACAACCCCACCTTTAATTTCAAGCTTCACAGTACCATTTTGAGTCGCACTTGATAAGAGACGTGCACGTTCCATAGATTGACGTAAATTAACAACATCAAAAGTAATTGTAGTGTTAAAGTCTGTTGGAATCAAGCGATCTGTATCAGGATAATTACCTTCTAGTAGACGAGTGTAGAAGCTAATATTTTCGCTTCTAAAGAGGATTTGATTATTTGCAAAGAAAATCTCTACAGTTTCAATATCATCTGTAAATACAGCTGAAAATTCGCGTAGAGAACGACTAGGAATTACCACATCGAAATCATCACCATTTTTTTCAAGAGTCAATTTCTTCTGGCTAAGGCGATGAGAGTCTGTCGCAACTGTTTTTAGTTCCTTGTGTTGGCTCAAAACAAAATGGACACCAGTCAAAATTGGACGACTTTCTTGCGTACTTGCAGCAAATGCTGTTTCATTGATAATTTTCTTGAGTAGTTTGGTTTCAAGAACCAAAGGTGTGCTTGCTGAAATTTCTTGAATTCGTGGGTACTGTTCGCTATCTTTTCCTTTTAGAGTAATTTCTGATTTGCCACTTGTTAAGACAATTTGTTTTTGTTCAATCTCTTTAAAATCTAGCGTTACATCTGGAAGACTAGATACCACATTGATAAAGAAAGAAGCTTCAAGAAGAATCGAACCCAAAGAAGTAATCAAGAGACCAGCATCTTCATTCTTTTGAGAAATGAAATTCTCAATAGAAATTTGACCGTTTGATCCAATTAAAGTAATTCCTTCATTTGTAACGTCAATTTTGATTGTTGATAAAATTGGAATAGCATTTTTAGAGCTTATTGCTCGTTTTGTAGTATTTAAAGCTTGTAGAAATAAATTTTTATTAATTGAAAAATGAATCATGGATTCTCCTTTATTTATTTTTAGTATTAGAAAGTTAATAGTAATAATAGAGTGTGTGAATTCTGTGGAAAACTGAGTGCTATTTAGTAAACTTAAGCTCCTAAGCTTGTTTAAAAAATGTGGATAAAAAAGATAAGAAATAAAAAGTTATCCACAAGCTACTTAATTTTCTTTTTGATTGCTTCTATTTCTAAACGTAAATTATCGTCTTCGTCAATCAATGATTTGATTTTAGCATGGGCATGAATAACGGTGGTGTGATCCTTTCCGCCAAATTCTTTTCCGATTTTTGGAAGACTGTTATCTGTCAATTCTCTAGCTAGATACATAGCAACTTGACGCGCTAAAACGATGTTTTGAACTCGTCTCGTCCCCTTCATTTCTTTGACACTCACTCCATAAAAATTACCAACTTCAGTTTGGATTTTCTCAATTGGAATAACAAGTATCTGGCGGGCGTCTTGCTTACGTGCTCTAATAGCTTCCGCAGCAATATCAATAGTAATATCCTTAATCTTCTTCACTCTGGCAATTAAGGTGATATCGTTGATTGCTCCTTCCAATTCTCGAACATTTGAATCAAATTGGCCAGCCAAGTATTCCAGAGTATCACTTTGGAAATGGTAATCCAAGTGCTCTGTTTTACTTTGAAGAATGGCGATACGTGTCTCAAAGTCAGGAGGAGTGATATTTTGCGTCAATCCCCAGCTAAAGCGTGTGACAAGTCTCTCTTCAAGTCCTTCTAGGTGTTTAGGACTTCGATCACTGGTTAGGACAATCTGTTTCTGCTTATCATGAAGAGCATTGAAGGTATTGAAAAATTCTTCCTGGGTCGCGACTTTTTTGCCACTGAGAGATTGGATATCATCGATCAATAAGAGATCAAGGCTACGGTAAGTTTTTTTGAACTTTTCCATTTCCCCAAGTCGCAAGTGTTCAAGAAAGTCATTGATAAAGCTTTCGGCAGGAATGTACTTGACACGCGCATCAGGAATATTTTTCAAAATCTCATTTCCAATCGCATTGAGCAAGTGAGTCTTTCCAAGACCAGGTCCTCCATAGATGAAAAGAGGATTATAGGTCAGAGCTAAATCTTCAGATACAGCTAGTGCAGCTGACACCGCCCAAACATTCCCATCACCTTGAATAAAGTTATCAAAGGTATATTTTTCTTTTAACCCTGTTTCGGAATAGGGAATCGTTGGTAGTGCAGGCGTGTAATCGTAAGTAGAGACACTATTCGTATCATTTACTTGAGGAGATTCTGTACTCTGAGGTTTAGTGAAAATATAGTGAGGTTTGATTTCAGAATCATAAATTTCAAAACCAGCAGCAATGATAATATCTTTTAATTGCTTTTCCCACACCATTTCCATCTCTGATCTCGGTAGAAATATAGTAGCTGTATTTTCTTCTACTTTGATGAGTTCAGCAGGTGTAGCATAGAAATCATACATAGATCGCGTCAATCTTTCTTGAGCAAATTCTAAAATACGATTCCAAAATTGCTTTTCTTTCAACTAATTTTCCTCCTTTACTATGATTTTAGTAGTTTAGTGCTAGACTTATTTTACCATAGATAATAGGATTTTTCCACAGATTGGGGAAAAGAATCCACAATGTTAGCAGTATTTATCCACAGGTTGGGGATAAATAAGAAAATCCTTGATTTAGTAGGCTTTTTGATAAAAAAATTGGTGGATAAATTTGTGAGTTGAGAAAATAAAAGAACAGCCTTATTTCAGGCTGTTAATAATTCTATCGTATTCTTCTTGACTTGAAAAGGAGATAATAATCTTTCCAGTATCTTTTTTTGAAAGTTTAATTTCTACACTTAAACCGAGTAGTTTTTTTAATTTATCTTCTTCGTCTTTGATGAAAGAATCATTTTTTAGTTGCTTCTTGTGTTTTTTCTCTGTAAGAAGTGATTCTAGCTTTCTCACAGAGATGTCTTCATTTTTAATTAGTTGGAAGAAATAGTCTTGCTGCTCTTTGTCCAAACCAACTAGTGAACGTGCATGCGCTTGAGAAATTTTTCCATTTTCTACTTCAGTTAAGATATATTCTGGTAGGGAAAGCAAACGAATAAAATTAGTGATATAAGGACGAGATTTCCCCATTTTATCTGCTATCTCAGTGTGAGTAAATCCTTTTTCTACTAAAGATTCGTAGGCGCGTGCTTCTTCAACAGGATTTAAATTTTCTCTCTGCAAATTCTCAATGATAGACTGAATCATCATTTCCTGATCTGAGAGGTGCTTTACAACGGCTGGAATAGAAGTAAGACCAGCTAAGAGAGAAGCCCGATATCGTCTCTCTCCTGCAAGGATTTCATAACCAATTACAGGAGATTGACGAACGATGATTGGTTGGATGAGCCCATTTTCTTTGATTGACTGAGCCAATTCCTTTAATTTTTCTACATCAAATTCTTTTCGAGGTTGGTAAGGATTCTTTTGTATTTCAGAGATAGAAATCATTTCAAATTTTTCCATGATTCTACACTAACATATCTTTTACTTTCTGTAAAGTTTTCTTTACACTGATGTCAATTAAGACTCTAAATCACTAGAATTCTTATCTAGTTTAATTGAGGTTGTTTCCTCCTTACCGTTACGGTAGTAGGTTACTTTGATAGTATCTCCGATAGCATGATTGTAAAGAGCATGTTGTAGGTCTGTTGATGAGGCAATCTCTTTGTCATCAACTTTGGTAATGACATCATATTTTTGAAGATGTCCATTTGCTGGCATATTGTTTTGAACAGATCGAACAACTACACCTGAAGTGAGACCACTTGGAATGTTAAGTTTTCTAAGATCACTAGCTCCAACATTTGATAGATTAACCATTTGAATTCCAAGAGCAGGACGAGTTACTTTACCATCACTTTCAAGCTGTTTAATGATATTTTGTGCATCGTTTGAAGGAATTGCAAAACCAAGACCTTCTACAGATGTTCCACCATTACTTGCAATTTTACTTGATGTAATACCAATTACTTGTCCTTGAATGTTTACAAGTGGACCACCAGAGTTACCAGGGTTAATGGCTGTATCTGTTTGAATGGCTTTTGTTGAAATAGCTTGACCATCTTCAGATTTTAGAGAAACATTTCGATTAAGACTTGAAATAATCCCCTGTGTAACTGTATTAGCATATTCTGAACCTAGAGGACTACCGATAGCAATCGCTGTTTCTCCAACACTAAGTTGACTTGAATCCCCAAATTCTGCCACTGTTGTAACTTTTTCTGAAGAAATTTTAACGACAGCAATATCAGAGAAGGTATCAGATCCGACAATTTCACCAGGAACCTTGGTACCATCTGCTAAGCGGATATCAACTTTTGAAGCTCCATTGATAACGTGAGTATTAGTTACAAGATAGGCATCTTTATCATCCTTTTTATAGATGACACCTGATCCCTCACTTGCGATTTGTTGATTGTCTGAATCAGAGTTAGTGTCATCAGCATTAAATACACTACTTTGTCTACTGCTAGAAGAAGAATAAGTAATGATTGAGACAACAGCATCCTTAACTTTATTTACTGCTTGAGTGGTTGAATTTTCATTTTTATAGGATGTTTGAGTGACAGTGCCAGAATTATTATTCGTAGCTTGATTTCCTTGTTTTTGATAAAGTTGCAATGTTACGAAACTTCCTAAGGCACCACTTAAAAATCCGATTAGAATGATTGCAAGAACTTTAACTCCTTTTTTGTAAAATTTTTGTAAGTGTTTCATAAACGCCTCCGTTTGTTATTTATTTACTCAGATTATAAAACTATTAACTTAATCCAAACTTAAAAGCTTAAAGTTTTACACAAGTTGTGGATAACTTACTTTATTCTGTGAATTCACTAGTAATTTTGAATGATTTTTGTGTGTATAAGATGTGAAATGAAGTGTGGATATGATAGAATAGAAGAATGAAAATAAAAATTGTAACAGTGGGAAAATTAAAAGAAAAATACCTTAAAGATGGTATTGCTGAATATACCAAACGAATTTTACGTTTCGCCAAATTAGAAATGATTGAGCTCACTGATGAGAAGACACCTGACAAAGCCAGTGAATTAGAAAATCAAAAAATCTTGGAAACAGAAGGTGAAAGAATTCTTTCTAAGGTTGGAGAAAGAGACTTTGTCGTTGTACTAGCCATTGAAGGAAAAACACTCTCCTCAGAGGAATTGAGTAAGCAACTAGAGCAAGCTTCTATAAAAGGCTACTCAACGCTTACTTTTATCATTGGAGGAAGTTTGGGTCTAGCTCCTGTTGTAAAAAATAGGGCCAATCTTTCTGTCAGTTTTGGACGTCTGACATTACCACATCAGTTAATGAGATTAGTTTTAGTTGAACAAATTTACCGTGCTTTTACAATTCAACAGGGTTCTCCTTACCACAAATAGAAGATTGACTTAGCTCTTGTTTTTTGATAGAATGGTCATGTTAGGTCTCATAGCTCAGCTGGATAGAGCATTCGCCTTCTAAGCGAACGGTCGCAGGTTCGAATCCTGCTGGGATCAATTTTAGATGCGAAGCTGGGATAAATCCCAGCTTTTTTCTTAAAAAAGTGCGTTTCAGGTGCAAAAATGTACAGTTGGGAAGAATTTTTTCTTACATGGTCTTCATTTTGTATAATAGATGTGTAAGTTAACTTACAAGAAAAAATAATACAGGAGATTTCATTATGAAAAATACAGTAAAGTTGGAACAATTTAAAGAAGTAACAGAGGCAGAATTGCAGGAGATTCGAGGTGGAGATTGGAGAATTTCAGAAACAATTCGTAATCTTATTTTTCCAAGAAGAAAGTAATGAAATAAAGGTAGAGAGTAATGGATTTATTTGGATTAGGGATAGCTATTTTTTATTTTCTCATCATTAGCAAAAGTTATGAATGGATTTGTAAAATAAATAGAAAAGAACAAATTGTTTTTTTCTCTTACACATGCATCTCAGTTTTTATACTTGAAGAAATTATTACACTAGTATTTTCTAATAGTTTTGCTTTGTCTAAATTTTTATTTCCTTTGGTTGTGTACCTTTATTTAAGAAAGTTAAAGAAGTCTGAAAAATACAAAGCTATTTTTATCAGTTTACTACTGTCTTTATTATATCACAGTACTCATACTTTTATATCCGTAACCTTATCTTCTATAATAGGAGATGAAGTAGTATTACACTATAAAAGTACATTCCTTTTAGTAGTATTGTTAATGACTTATTTTTCTATTCTAATAATAATTCGTTATTTTCATCTGGATATTAAATATTTTGATAAAGATTATCTGTATCCTTTTTTAAAAAAAGTAATAGTTGCTTTCTTTGGTTTACATATCTTATTGTTTATTTCAGATATAGTAAGTACAACTCATCATTTAAATAGCTTCGGAAGTATTTTATCAACCATTGTTTTTATTTGCTTGTTATTGATTTTCTTTGCAATGAATTCTCACAAGATTCAAATTGAAAAAGAGATTGCTCTAAAACAAAAGAAATTTGAACAAAAACATTTACAGACTTATACTGATGAAATTGTGGAGTTGTATAATGAAATTCGAGGTTTTCGTCATGATTATGCAGGAATGCTTGTCAGCATGCAAATGGCGATTGACAGTGGAGATTTACAAGAAATTAACAGGGTTTACAATGAAGTCCTAGTAAAAGCAAATCAGAAATTGAGGTCAGAAAAATATACTTACTTTGATTTAAATAATATAGAAGATTCTGCTTTACGAAGTTTAATTGCTCAATCGATTGTCTATGCACGAAAAAATGATGTAGAGTTTACATTGGAAGTAAAGGATATCATTACTAGACTGTCAATAGATTTACTTGATCTTGTTCGTATCATGAGCATTTTACTAAACAATGCCGTTGAAGGTGCTGCAGATAGTTATTTGAAACAAATGGAAGTTGCAGTCATTAAAATGGATTTTGAAACAGTTATAGTTATCCAAAATTCATGCAAAATCACTATGACGCCTTCAGAGGATCTATTTGCCTTAGGTTTCTCTACCAAGGGAAGAAATAGAGGTCTAGGACTTAATAATGTCAAAGAGATTTTAGATAAGTATGACAACATTATCTTAGAAACAGAGATGGAAGACAACACATTTAGACAAATTATTAGATTTAAGAGGGAATTCGAATGAAAGTATTAATTTTAGAAGATGTTATTGAGCATCAAGTGAGACTAGAGAGAATATTGAATGAAATCTCTGAGGAATCGAATATTCCTATTTCATATAAGACAACAGGAAAAGTTCGTGAGTTTAAGGAATATATCGAAAATGATGAAGTAAACCAGCTTTATTTCCTAGATATCGATATTTATGGAATTGAGAAAAAGGGATTTGAAGTGGCTCAGTTTATTCGTCATCACAATCCTTATGCTATTATTGTCTTTATTACCAGTCGATCTGAATTCGCTACTTTAACTTATAAGTATCAGGTATCAGCTTTAGATTTTGTAGATAAGGACATCAATGATGAATTGTTCAAAAAACGTATCGAGCAGAGTATTTTTTACACTAAGAGCATGCTGCTTGAAAACGAAGATGTTGTAGACTATTTTGATTACAACTATAAGGGAAATGATTTGAAAATTCCTTACCATGATATTCTGTATATCGAAACAACAGGTGTTTCTCATAAATTGCGAATTATTGGTAAGAATTTTGCCAAAGAGTTTTATGGAACTATGACAGATATTCAGGAGAAGGACAAACATACCCAGCGATTTTATTGCTCCCATAAATCTTTCCTTGTCAATGTAGGAAATGTGAGAGAAATTGATCGAAAAAATTTAGAAGTTGTCTTTTATGAAGATCATCGTTGTCCTATTACCCGTTTGAAAGTTCGTAAACTAAAAGATATTCTAGAGAAAAAATCTAAAAAGTGATTGACAATAAGTAAGAAATTGATATAATGGTTATATCTGCTACAGATAGATGGTCCGTTGGTCAAGGGGTTAAGACACCGCCTTTTCACG
Organism: Streptococcus sp. HMSC062H02; assembly: GCF_001813005.1. Lineage (GTDB taxonomy): Bacteria > Bacillota > Bacilli > Lactobacillales > Streptococcaceae > Streptococcus > Streptococcus oralis_S. Next base: position 10,665 of record NZ_KV811091.1, on the reverse strand, counting down.
GCGGTAACACGGGTTCGAATCCCGTACGGACTATTTTATCCGCCATAGCTCAGTTGGTAGTAGCGCATGACTGTTAATCATGATGTCGTAGGTTCGAGTCCTACTGGCGGAGTTAGATAAAAAGAACACCATCTGGTGTTCTTTTTATTCTTAGTTTGTATCACCTAACATTTTCATAAGGAAGTCTGTCATTTCTTGCGGACTTTCTTTTTTCCCATGAGCAATCCAAGTCTGACAAACACCAAATAGGGCATTTGTTAGATAAATACTGCTATATTCTAACTCAATTGAATTTAGTTGTAGTTGCATAAAACGTTTCTGAAGATCAGTACTAAGCATAATATGCAGTTTATTTCTCAAAAAATTTTGGATTTCTTTGGTTCCATTTTCAGAAAGAAGAGCAGCCAGAAGTGGTTCTGATTCTAGATATTCAAATACTTCTAGAATAGCATCTCTTTTATGATGAACATGTTTTTGGAAGATATATTCAAATGTATGAAATAACTTACTTTGATAGTGTTCAATCATATCATACTTATCTTTGTAGTGAGTGTAGAAGCTAGAACGACTAATTCCGGCTTTTTCTGCTAATTTGACAGTAGAAATTTGATCAAAGGGCTGGTCCATCAATAATTGAACCATGGCATTTTCGATAATTCGTTTTGTTTTTAAACGTTTGTTACTTTCTTTCATAATTTCTCCTTGTAAACAAAAATAGACTATGTGTCTAAAAAATTATTTTTTACCTTGTAATTTAGATTTTTTGATGTATAATCTATTATATCAAAATTTTAGACAATATGTGTAAAAAAGGAGGAAACATGTTTAAAGAATGGAAAGCAATATTTAAAAAACCGACCTTTATCATTGTAATGATAGGGATTTCTCTCATTCCAGCTTTATACAACATTATATTTTTATCGTCCATGTGGGATCCATATGGTCAAGTATCGGAGTTACCTGTGGCAGTTGTCAATAAAGATAAGGAAGCTTCTTATAATGGACAGACTATGACAATTGGTGAAGACATGGTGTCTAATTTAAAAGAAAATAAGGTTTTAGATTTTCACTTTGTTAATGAAGAGGAAGGGGAAAAAGGGCTAGAAGATGGTGACTACTACATGGTAGTGACTTTACCAAGTGACTTATCTGAAAAAGCTACTTCTATCCTAACGAATCATCCTGAACAGATGCAGATTGATTATCAGACGTCAAGTGGGCATAGCTTTATTGCAAGTAAGATGAGTGATTCTGCAATGACACAATTAAAACAAACTGTCTCTACTAATGTTACGGAAACATACACTAAGGCTTTATTTCAAAAAATGAATGATTTGAAATCTGGAATAAATAAGGCAGCTGAAGGAAGTGAACAATTGGCTAATGGAGCCGATCAGTTGGTGACGGGAAGTCAAACGTTGACGACAAATCTTAATACTCTAGCTAATTCAACTGTAACTTTTTCAAATGGAGCGGATCAATTTACAAAAGGCTTATCTAGCTATGTGTCTGCTATAGAGCAATTACATATTGGTTTAGGAACTTTTAATAGTGGTTTACAAAGTTATACAAATGCTGTCTCACAAGTTGACACTGGACTTGGTCAATTAGCTTCAAAAACTCCTGAGTTGGTGACAGGTGTAAATCAGCTAAATACAGGTATAAAGTCCTATACAGGTGGCGTTTCACAACTGGATACAGGTCTCAATCAATTTTCAGTTGGTGTAAATGCTTATACAAGTAGTGTGAAAGAACTTTCTAACGGAACAAGTCAATTATCCAATCAATCAGATACACTAAGAGATGGAATGGAGCAATTAAATACTGGTATTAAAGAAATTTCAAGTCAATTAGAGTCCTCATCTCAACAAAGTGAAGAAATAGCGCAATTGGCAACAAGCTTAGGAGAACTAAATAAAACACTACAAGCTCTTAAAATATCAGATAATACTCAACTGAAAAGTACATTGTCAGAAGCTTTGCCAAATCTAACAACTCTTGCTCAGGATATTGTGACAAAAAGTCAGACAGAACAAGAGAAAACTATTGCTAACCTTCAATCAACAGCTACTTATCAATCTCTTACAGAGGAACAAAAGAAAGAACTGACAGAAGCTATTTCTAAAAATTCTAATTCTACTATTGAGTCAGCAAAAACAATTTTAACGACAGTAGGGGGATTAAAAGAAAGTATAGAGAATTCAGAACAACAAGTATCTAATCTATCTGATGTGCAGACGAAAGCAAATCAACTCTTACCTGCAGCATCTAGCTCCTTGACAACATTGTCAAATGGATTTACAACATTACAAACTTCTGTAAATAATCAGTTAGTTCCTGGAAGTCAGTCAATTGAAAAAGGTGTTGTAAACTACACTAAAGGATTGGATACTATTTCTATTGGTGCTAATCAACTAAGTGAAAAAAATACAAGTTTAACAACTAGTCTAGATAAATTAGTTTCTGGATCAAGTAAGTTGACAGAAAATACATCAACCTTGACAGCTGGAGTAGATGCGTTAGCTGGAAAAGCTCCAGAATTAGTATCAGGTATAGAAAGTTTGTCATCTGGTTCTGCTCAATTGAATAATAAGAGCCCAGAGCTGATAGCAGGTCTTACTACATTACAATTTGGCTCTAGTCAATTAACAGATAAATCAACACAGTTACTTTCTGCAGCATCTCAACTAGGAAGTGGCGCTATGAAGATAGCAGATGGTGCTGGAAAACTAGCAGATGGTGGAACAACCTTAACCTCTAGTCTTGAAAATTTACAGACAGGAGTTGATTCATTAGGACAAGGATTAGGTAATGCAAATACTCAACTTAAATCAGCTTCAACAGAATCTAAAAATGCAGAAACATTATCTGAACCTCTAGTTCTCTCAAAAACAGACAATGACCAAGTCCCTGTAAATGGGATTGCTATGGCTCCTTATATGATATCAGTTGCTCTTTTTGTTGCTGCTATATCTACCAATATGATTTTTGCTAAGTTGCCTTCTGGACGTCATCCAGAGAGCCGTTGGGCTTGGTTGAAGTCTCGTTCTGAAATAAATGGGATTATAGCTGTCTTAGCAGGTGTTTTAGTTTATGGAGGTGTCCATCTTATTGGATTGACTGCGAACCATGGGATGAGGACCTTGATTCTAATTATAATCACAAGTTTAGCTTTCATGTCTATGGTGACAGCTTTAACAACTTGGAATAGCCGTATTGGAGCTTTCTTCTCTCTTATTTTACTTTTATTACAGTTAGCATCAAGTGCAGGGACCTATCCCCTTGCTTTGACAAATGATTTCTTCAAAGGTGTCAATCCTTGGTTACCAATGAGTTATTCTGTATCAGGCTTACGACAAACAATCTCTATGACAGGAAATATTCATCACCAAGTGATTTTCCTTATTATAACACTAGCTTTCTTTACTGCTTTAGGTATGCTAGCTTATCAACCTAAGAAAATGGAAGAAGATTAAAAAGATTGGCCAAGGAATTGGTCAATCTTTTTCTGTCTTAGATAAATTTCGTCTGTGATTATAGATCCCAAAAAGAAGAAGGGCAGTTAGTGAGCAGGCTACTCCAATAACAAAACCATTGGGGATAAAGGAAAGTGTAATGGTGCCTTTTCCTTTTGGAACATCAACTTTCATAAAACCAGTCTGAGCCTGCTTGATTTCAAGTTTTTTCCCATCTTGGTATGCAGACCAACCTTTGTCATAAGGAATAGTGAAGAAAATAGAGGTATCTTGTTTTACTTCATATGTAGCAAAGACTTTATTTTTAGAGGTGGATACTTCTACAGGTTGTTCTTTAATCTTTTGAATTGCCTCAGTAAGAGCCTGAGTATCTAAACGATAGAAGGTTGGGGATTCAAATGACACCTGAGAATTTCCAGGGAAACTAACACTGATATTGAAAGTTTGTCGTTCTTCAGTATAACCCAAATTAAAGAAATTAAATGCATTGTCAGTTGTAAAAGTCTTTTTTTTTCCATTGACAATGATGTCAACTTTCTTTTGCTTATCGTTTGTAAAATGAAGATTTGAAAAAGAGAGATAGACTTGACTATTTTGAGGAACCTCAATTTGATAATCAATCTTTGCATCTTCATTCGCAGAACCTGTGATGCTCGTTAAACCATCTGAAGTATCTGTTTTATCAGATGCTATTTGGGAGAAGTAATCCATGTTGAGATTAGCAAGCTGGTTTATAAATAAAGCCTGATTATCTAGAGTGTGATTATTAAAGTTTACATCGGTGTAAATAGATTGAGTGGCAAAGGCAATGGGTAAAGAGAGTTGATTTTTATATAAGGTTAAATGATCCTTTTGATAAATCTCTTGAAAGCCATACTTATCAAGTGAAGTTTCAGAAATATTGTACTGGATTCCAAATAAACTATCTGCTAAAAGACTATTATTTGCATAACGGAGATTGAGGTTAGTTCCAGAGGATTTGAATCCCAGTTTATCCAAACTAGTGCTAGCTGAACGATTTCGTACAGACGAAAATTGAGAGATTCCATTGTAGTTAAATTTCATACTGTCATTCCCAGTCTGAATTTGCAGTTTTTCAGTACGTGTAAATGAATTGTCAATTTGGTTTAGAATGGATTCCATAGCGGTGATATCTCTATTATAGGCGCTACGAGAAGCAAAGGCCCATTCTTTAGCTATTCCTTCCATTTGAGATGATGCATTTAAGCTTATCTCAGCTATTATAAATAAAGACAAAAGAATTGCAAATAGATTTACAGAGATAAATTTTCTAATGACTGCAAGAAGTAAAAGAGCATAAACTAGTAGAAATTCAAGAGTGAGTAGGATATTCAAATCAGTTAGAAAAGAATAGTGCGATTTAAAATAGATAGTAGCCAAAAATCCTGTTAGTACAAGAAAAAGTGAGACAAATAGATTCCAGAGCTTCAGTTCTTTCAGACGATTTAAGACTTCTGCTGCAGTATAAATTAACAGAGTGGAAAAAATCCAAGCATAGCGATGCAAAAACATATTTGGGGTATGCATCCCTTGCCAAAATAAATCAAGTGCTTCTATGTAAAAGCTTGTTATTAAAAAAATAAAGAAAATTGCATAAGTAAGTTTCACGTGAAACCTTATGGATTTTATTGTGAAAAATAGAATGGTCAAAATAAAAGGAAGCAATCCAACAAAAATCATTGGTATAGATCCATACTTAGTTGTATCAAAAGATCCAATGAATTGTTTTGCGAAAATATCCAGATACCAGCTACTATCTGTCTTTAATTTTGTGATGGCAGTCAACTTCTCTCCATGAGTTTGTAAATCAAACAGTGTAGGAAGAGTCATAATCAAACTAGCCATTCCAGCTAAAAAGGAGGTAACAACAAAATCAAGAAAAGATGATTTTCGAGTTTTAAAGTCCCAAGAAATTTGGCAGAGATACCAGAAAATAAGAAACAATGCTGTCATATACCCAAAATAATAATTTTGAATAAATAAGATTGACAAACTTGCAAAGTATAGTAGGCGCTTCTTTTGTGTTATAAGTAGGTGTAAACCAGTTATAATTAAAGGAATCAAGATAAAAACATCTAGCCAGGTTTTAATCTCTAACTGACTGACAATGAAGCTCATTAAAGCATAGGAAGTAGATAAGGCAAGTTTTAAAAATTTTGGGATATCTTTAAATAATCTAGTCAAACTAAAGAAGGTTGACAGACCAATCAATCCAAATTTTAAGAGAATGGTCAGATAAACAGCATCTGGCATATTCGACAGATTAAAAAAGTAAACCAGAGGTGAGAGAAAACTACCCAAGTAATAACTAGATAGAGCATAGAAATTCAGTCCGAGGCCACTTGTAAAGGTGTAAAACAAACTACCATTTCCATGTAAAATATTTCGTAAAGCCACATCAAAAATAACGTATTGATGGAAACCGTCTCCTAATAGTGGAGATGTATCGCTATTCCAGTAGATACCTTGAGTTAGGTATACTCCAGTCATAATTACTAAAGGAATGATGAAAGAAACAAAATAGGTCCAATATGTTTTAAAAAATGATTTCATGTTACCTCGTAGAATGATAGAAAACTCAGTTGGTTACCCCAACTGAGTTTTGAAGTCTTATTTAATCTTTCCAAAGTTCTTTAACTTTTGCTTGTACTTCTGCATTTTCTAGGAATTCATCATAGGTTTCATCGATACGATCAATGACGCCATTCTTAGACAAAACAACGATATGGTTTGCTAAAGTTTGAATGAACTCGTGGTCATGACTGGCAAAGATGATTGATTCTTTAAAGTTTTTCAATCCATCGTTCAAGCTTGAGATAGATTCCAAGTCCAAGTGATTTGTTGGATCATCAAGTACAAGGACATTTGATTTCAAGAGCATGAGTTTTGAAAGCATGACACGTACTTTTTCTCCCCCTGACAAGACGTTTACAGGTTTGTTAACCTCATCTCCAGAAAAGAGCATACGACCGAGGAAACCACGTAGGAAGGTATTGTCATCATCTTCTTTACTTGCAAATTGACGTAACCAGTCAAGGATTGACTCTCCTCCTGCAAAATCAGCCGAGTTGTCTTTTGGCAAGTAAGAACGGCTAGTAGTAACTCCCCACTTGACAGTTCCTTCATAGTCAATGTCACCCATAATTGCACGAATTAATGCAGTCGTTTGGATGTCATTTTGTCCAATAAGAGCTGTCTTATCACCTGGACGCAAGATGAAACTAATATTGTCTAGGATAGTTTCGCCATCAATCTTTACAGTTAGATTTTCTATTGTCAAGAGATCATTACCAATCTCACGTTCTGCTTTAAAGTTGATAAATGGGTATTTACGACTAGAAGGAACAATTTCTTCTAATTCAATCTTGTCAAGCATTTTTTTACGAGACGTTGCTTGTCTTGACTTAGAAGCGTTGGCAGAGAAGCGAGCAACGAATTCTTGCAATTGCTTAATTTTTTCTTCTGCCTTGGCATTACGGTCTGCTAGCAATTTAGCAGCAAGCTCAGAAGATTCCTTCCAGAAGTCGTAGTTTCCGACATAGAGTTTGATTTTTCCAAAGTCAAGGTCGGCCATATGAGTACACACTTTGTTTAAGAAGTGACGGTCGTGGGATACTACAATAACGGTGTTATCAAAGTCAATCAAGAAGTCTTCTAGCCAAGTAATAGATTGGATGTCCAACCCGTTGGTCGGCTCGTCCAAGAGAAGAACGTCTGGTTTGCCAAAAAGTGCTTTAGCAAGGAGAACCTTCACTTTTTCACCATTGGCCAATTCGCTCATGTTTTGATAGTGCAATTCTTCTGGAATGTTTAGGTTTTGAAGTAATTGAGATGCTTCACTTTCTGCCTCCCAACCTCCAAGTTCAGCAAATTCACCTTCGAGTTCGGCTGCACGAACACCATCTTCATCGGAAAAATCTTCCTTCATGTAAATGGCATCTTTTTCTTTCATGATGTTGTAAAGTTTTTCATTTCCCATAATGACGACATCAATAACTCGCTCGTCTTCATAGTCAAAATGATTTTGACGGAGAACAGAGAGACGTTCATCTGGACCAAGAGAGATGTGACCAGTTGTTGGCTCGATATCACCAGCTAAGATTTTTAAGAATGTAGACTTCCCAGCACCATTAGCACCAATCAATCCGTATGTATTTCCTTCTGTAAATTTGATATTGACATCATCAAAAAGTTTGCGATCACTAAAACGTAGTGAAACATCAGATACTGTAAGCAATGTTTTTCTCCTATAATATGTAATATATTTATTCTACTAGAAAAGAGAGAAATATTCAAATTTTTGTTTGTCAATTTTATGTCAATTAAGTTTACAGGTCTGTTTACAATGAGTTAGTTGTTTGATTTAAATAATTTTCTGTTATTTTAACAAAAAAATGCTATAATTGAAGAGACAATTTCGAAGGAGAAAAAAATGACGAAACCCATTATTTTAACAGGAGATCGCCCAACAGGAAAACTGCATATTGGACATTATGTTGGGAGTCTTAAAAATAGAGTATTACTGCAGGAAGAAGACAAGTATGACATGTTTGTTTTTTTGGCGGACCAACAAGCATTGACAGATCACGCCAAAGACCCTCAAACGATTGTAGAATCGATTGGGAATGTTGCCTTAGATTACCTAGCAGTTGGATTAGATCCAAGTAAATCAACTATCTTTATTCAAAGCCAAATTCCAGAGTTGGCTGAATTATCTATGTACTATATGAATTTGGTGTCACTAGCTCGTTTGGAACGGAATCCGACAGTAAAAACAGAGATTGCTCAAAAAGGGTTTGGAGAAAGTATTCCGACAGGATTTTTGGTTTATCCAATTGCGCAAGCAGCAGATATTACTGCCTTCAAGGCTAATTATGTTCCTGTTGGGACAGATCAGAAACCAATGATTGAGCAAACTCGTGAGATTGTTCGTTCCTTTAATCATGCTTATAATTGTGAGGTCTTGGTGGAGCCGGAAGGTATTTATCCAGAAAATGAGAGGGCAGGGCGTTTGCCAGGTTTAGATGGAAATGCTAAAATGTCTAAATCCCTTAATAATGGTATTTATCTAGCTGATGATGTGGATACGTTGCGTAAAAAAGTCATGAGCATGTATACTGATCCAGACCATATTCGGGTTGAGGATCCAGGTAAGATTGAAGGAAATATGGTTTTCCATTATCTAGATGTATTTGGTCGTCCAGAAGATGCTCAAGACATTGCAGATATGAAAGAACATTATCAACGTGGTGGTCTTGGTGATGTAAAGACGAAACGTTATCTACTTGAAATATTAGAACTCGAACTTGGTCCTATTCGTGAGCGCCGTATCGAATTTGCTAAGGATATGGGAGAAGTGTACAATATGCTTCAAAAAGGTAGTGAAAAAGCGCGTGAGGTTGCGGGGCAAACCCTATCTGAGGTTAAAGGAGCAATGGGACTAAATTATTTTAAATAATAGATAAAATATGAATCATAAAGCTATCTCTTCCATAGGATCACAGGGATAGTTTTTTTATGATTTCTACCATAAATATAATTGACAAATTTTCATAGAATGGTATGATAGATACAATACAAAAAGAGTCAAGCTCAAAAAGAAAGAAAAGAGGAAACTTCAATGTCTAATTGGGATACTAAATTTTTAAAAAAAGGTTTTACCTTTGATGATGTATTGCTCATTCCAGCAGAAAGTCATGTGTTGCCTAATGATGCAGATTTAACAACAAAATTGGCAGATAATCTGACTTTAAATATCCCAATTATAACAGCCGCCATGGATACAGTCACAGAAAGTCAAATGGCTATTGCCATTGCTCGTGCAGGTGGTCTTGGAGTAATCCATAAAAATATGTCTATTGCGCAACAGGCAGATGAAGTTCGTAAGGTAAAACGTTCTGAAAATGGTGTTATTATTGATCCATTCTTCTTGACTCCAGAACACACGATTGCTGAAGCAGATGAACTGATGGGACGTTACCGTATCAGTGGTGTTCCAGTTGTGGAGACACTTGAAAATCGTAAATTGGTTGGTATTCTAACAAACCGAGATCTTCGCTTTATTTCAGATTACAATCAGCCAATCTCAAACCATATGACTAGTGAAAATCTTGTTACTGCTCCTGTTGGTACAGATCTTGCAACAGCTGAAAGCATTCTTCAAGAACACCGTATTGAAAAACTTCCTTTGGTTGATGAAGAAGGACGTCTTTCTGGCTTGATTACTATTAAAGATATCGAAAAAGTAATTGAATTTCCTAATGCAGCAAAAGATGAGTTTGGTCGTCTTCTAGTTGCTGGTGCGGTAGGTGTCACTTCAGATACATTTGAACGTGCAGAGGCTCTTTTTGAAGCAGGAGCGGATGCGATTGTAATTGATACTGCACATGGTCACTCTGCTGGGGTTCTACGTAAAATTGCTGAAATTCGTGCTCACTTCCCAGACCGCACTTTGATTGCAGGTAATATTGCAACTGCTGAAGGTGCGCGTGCTCTTTATGATGCAGGTGTAGATGTTGTCAAAGTCGGTATCGGACCAGGTTCTATCTGTACTACTCGTGTGATTGCAGGGGTTGGTGTCCCACAAGTGACAGCAATCTATGATGCAGCAGCAGTTGCGCGTGAATATGGAAAAACAATCATTGCTGATGGTGGAATCAAGTATTCTGGAGATATTGTAAAAGCCCTTGCTGCAGGTGGAAATGCGGTTATGCTTGGATCAATGTTCGCTGGAACAGACGAAGCACCAGGTGAAACGGAAATCTTCCAAGGACGTAAGTTTAAGACTTACCGTGGTATGGGATCAATCGCTGCAATGAAGAAAGGTTCAAGTGACCGTTACTTCCAAGGTTCTGTCAATGAAGCAAACAAACTTGTTCCAGAAGGAATTGAAGGCCGTGTTGCCTATAAAGGCGCAGCAGCTGATATTGTCTTCCAAATGATTGGTGGTATTCGCTCTGGTATGGGTTACTGTGGTGCAGCTAACCTTAAAGAACTACATGATAATGCACAATTTATTGAAATGTCTGGGGCTGGTCTAAAAGAAAGCCATCCTCATGATGTACAAATCACTAATGAGGCACCAAACTACTCTATGTAAGTAGTAAAAAAGAACTCCTGATTTTCAGGAGTTCTTTTTGTTATGTGACTACTAGTCCGTCTCGCTCCG
>NZ_KV811090.1:190744-255439 GCF_001813005.1 Streptococcus sp. HMSC062H02 | reverse complement strand
TGAAGGTCACTTTACCTTCTTGGACCTGACCTTGAAGTCCTTCTGTCTTATCACCTGTACCAGTTGGCGTTACTTTCTCAACAACTGGGGTATAGGTCGTTACAGCCGACTCTCCATTTTTATCCACCACTCCAACTCGAACTGGAGTTGCCGGACCATAGAAGGTTTTCAGTGGAGTAAAGACAATTGTTTTATTTACAAGATCTAAATCGTACGTCCCTTGGTTGGCAATGGTTAGCGAAGTTACCTTTTGTCCATTCTCATCATAAAGAAAGACACTACTTTGGACTAGTTCGACGGATTTCTTTGCTCCATTAATGGTTGTTGTCCCTTTTGTAAAGTGAACCGCACTCTCGCTTGCTCTATCCTCATCAAATTGAATCGTTGCTGCCTGCTTCTGCCCTTGAAAGCCTTTAGATTTCGCTACACTTGCTGAAGGTACAACTGGAAGCGGAACATAATACACCAACCTATCCCAAGAGAATTCTTTTTCCAACTCTTCATCGCTCGGATTTATCGCACTAATCCAATATTGATCAAGAGCCTCATCTCCCGACAATGTATTTGCGTCAATATCTTCACCTGGGTAATAGCCAGGAATTTCAGGCGAAATCACTTGAGACCAAGTTTGGTCTACAGACCAGGCTGAGTAAGTCACACCTGCTGTCGCATCATTTGGGTGGATTTTTGCCAAAACCTGATCGATTCTCTTCGTTCGAGTAAACGAATGGGATTCTACATGTCTGGGAGGAAGAAGCGATAAATCAGGATTTTTTGCTTTTCTGTAATACTCATAATTAATTTCACGAGTTCCACGAACAGTTTCGGTTAGTTCTGTAATCTTGTGTCTAAACTGAAACTTGAATTGTTTTGGACTAGCCGAGTCACCAAAGGTATGATCTATAAAATCGTTACTGATCAGTTCATATCCTGCATCTTCCAATTTCTTAATTCGACGAGCAGGATCATAAGAAATTGGTCCATTAGATTTTCCTACAACTGTGTCTACCTGGCCTAGTTGCACTTCCTTAGACGGATCATTTACATCCACAAAGGTAAAACTTGCAGATGACAGTTTGGTAGACATTTGGATTGAAACATTATTGGACTCAGTGTACTTGGAACTGCCATTTGCCAGAGCCGAAGAAAGATAAGCCGTAGCACCTGGGGCAGTATCTTGCCCGATAACTGCTCCATCGATAGGAAATTGAACCCTACTTCCAGCAGCAACCGGAGCAGTCGAATGCCAACGAACTGCACGAATCTCTGACCAATCCGACACTTGATCTGCTGTGAGCCATTGTGAAGCATTAATTTCTGCAGCAGTACCCGCGATACGACTATATTGAACCTCCCAGCCTGAAGGTGGTGTTAAAGCTTTTGTCAAACTCACTGTAAATTCAGAACCACGATTTCTGGATTCTAGCTGTTTATCGCCTTTCATCGGCAGGGATGATAAAACATAGACATCTGAAACCGCCTGTTTCGCTGCGTTTTTATAGGTCACTCTGAAATCAATCTCATCACCAGGATAGTGCTCTTGGGTATTATAGGCAAAGTGTTGATCTGTAGCTCTCTTCACTTCAGAGTAGACACCACTCGCTTCAGAAGCCTGTACGATCACATCGAAGTCATAAGAAACCGAATTTTTCGAGGTAACTGTAATGCCGTCGAGCTCCCCTAAGTCGTAACCATTCTGAGCTTGAACGTCAGGAAGTTCCTCGTCCCAAAAAGCAATCGCTTTATAGGTGTAGGTCCCATTTGGAATCGTCTTGTTTTCTAACTTCAAAAGTGTTGCAGGCATAGGGGAGTCTGGAGTCCCCTTTACTTGGGCATAGTAGAGAGTTTTCCCAGTATCTTTGTAATTATAATAGACCTTAAAATTAGGATTTCCACTAAAGTTTAATTGTGGATCAGCCAAATAAGCCAGATGGTAAACTCCCGTCAAGTTTGCGAAGTTCTGAGTAGGAGTTTCTTTACCCGCAGTCCTTGTGATAAAATCTTCCTTAAAACCAGAAGCATCTGTGTGTCGATTGAAGACATCTGTCCGACGGCGTCCAATCATCGAAATTTGCTGGCTAACGCGTGTTAATTCGGCTGAGGCCGTTTGAGATAAGGAAACAGTGTTACGAGTATTCTTAAAAGTGGAATCCGTTCTAGAATCCAACTTACTAATCGTCGAGTCTTTATAGAGACTTTCCCAATTATTAAAACGTGTTTTGGTTTGGAAAACAAACATTGATGTATCATTTGTTGAGGACTTCCTCATCTTGATGTTTTTAAACTTGTACTCCAGTTCCTTCACATCTTGCTCTTCCGTCAGTCGTAGACTACGAGTGCTACTGTTAAAAGTGCCTAATAACTCACCTGTAGCTTTATTGTATACTTCTACAGATGCATCCGGTGAAGAGAAAAATTCATTCCAATAACGATCCTCAATCGCATTGACTTCTCGATAAGACTCTCGTGAATCCTGTATTTTATGGGTGACCGTGTAGTCATTGATAGGATAATCTTTTTCAACCTCAGCAACTGATGAAAGTCGAACATAAGAACGGTATTCTGTTTCACCATAAGAACGAATCATCTCCGAGTCAGACTGATTATAGTGTCTAAATTCAAAGAGAGAAGACTCTGGCTGATCTGTTTTTTGAACAAAGAGAGTATAGGGAAGAACGGCCGTATTTTGATAGCTAGTCCCATCTGCTTTCGTATAGATACCCGTCACGGTTAGGTTTTGCGCTTTTCTATTGATATCTGCTACTTTGGCATTCTTTAACTTGAAAGAAATTGGAATGAGCTTATTTTTATTGTTATTAATATCTTGAAGCGGATTGTTAGCTCTGTTAATCGTCAGATGGTAACCCGTCGCATCGGCAGTCCATCCTAGAGCTTTAGCTTCATCTGTCAATTCATAACCTTCTTTTAACTCTATATTATAGGTATAAGATGTGACAGGATCAATGATATTCCCCCCGACATCACTAATCCCCATACCATTGATCATACGACCATCAAAGACACCATTTCCATAGTTGAAGTAATCATTTCTTGCCGTATTATTCTTAGGATCTTTCGCACCGTTAAATAGATAGTAGGACACGACCGATGAATCATCGTCGACAATACCATCGTTATTTCGATCGTAGCCAATGACCTGATTGCCAGACATTGGAGTCAGACCCCCTACACCGTTTTCTAAGACTTTCCACGTGTGTTCAATGCTTCCAAGTTCTTTGAGGACATTGTCATTTTTGTCATAGAGCTTAGCAGTTGCGGTCACTTTATGGTCCGGCCCAATTGCTTGGACAGCACCTCCCCAGTTATGCGTCAGAGGATCTATCTGAAAAGTATAGACGAAGTTATAGTTTGCTCCACCTCTCAGATTTGCAGGTTCTATCTTTAAATCAAGGTCTCCATTTATTTTTTCTTGGCTGAACTTTACACCACCGACTGGAGAAGGGGTCAATTTAATAGCCTTCCCATTTTGGAAATGAATTTTGATATACCCACCAGAATAGTCTGCTTCGTGTCCAGTAATACTAAAAGTCATGGACTCACGAACACTATCTACCGCATGGATATCCTTGATTGGCGAATGAGTTTTAAATTCTGCATTGACTTCATCTAGCGATCTCTTGCGCCTAGAAGAAGTTTTCCCGCTAGAGCCACTTTCTTCCTTGCTTTTCTGCTCAGTTTGAGTTGATTCTAGAGATTGCTTTTTCTCCTCATCTAAAGAAGGCTGACTCGCTTCCTTCGTATTGTCAACTTGAGAAACTGGTTGGCTCTGAGAGACTGGTGCAGATACTTCTGTTTTGGACGGTTCAGCTTTATCCTCCAGCTCCTTAACCGCTTCGTTCTGTGTTACCACTTTTTTAGGCTCAGAAATGACTTCCTGCCCATTCTCAGCACTTTTTTCCTTCTGTTGAATTTCCGCCTGCGTTTGTTGTTCCTTATTGTTGACTTGAGCTTCATCCGCTTGCACTGGAGAAGTAGCCATGACCATAAAGGTTCCTAGCAATACCGAACAGGTCCCAACACTTAACTTTCTAATTGAAAAGCGGGAAAAAGATTGATTAAAAATTTTTTTCTTCATCATTTCTCCTTTATATTCATACTTAATCTAATATAACAGCTTTATCATTATAACTTATAGTAAATCGAATTTCCAATAGAATGTTCATTTCTACATAAATTTCTTTATAACTCCGTTTGCATAGAAAAAGGAAGCTGAAAAACCAGCCTCCTTCTGTTGTTTTCATTCAATTTTTACCATTATTCCACACTGAAAAGATATGGATATACGGGTTGTTGACCTTGGTGAATCTCTACTTCAACATCTTCAAATTCTTCTGCGATTTCTTGGGCAATTTCATTGGCAAGTTCTTCGCTTCCGTCTTCACCGACATAGAAGGTTACGATTTCACTATCTTCGTCCAACATATGTTTCAAAGTTTCTGTCAAGGTTTGGTGCATGTCAGGATTTGACACGAGGATTTTCCCATCGACCATACCCAGATTATCATTTTCATGAATTGCTAATCCATCGATAGTTGTATCACGAACGGCTGTTGTTACACTACCGCTGATGACATCACCAAGGGCCGCAGTCATGCGCTCTTTGTTTTCTTCGATTGATTTGCTTGGATCAAAGGCAAGAAGGCTGGTCAACCCTTGAGGAATTGTACGTGCTTCTACCACAACAGCAGGTTGTTCAAGCACTTCAGCCGCAGACTGAGCTGCCATAAAGATATTTTTGTTGTTTGGCAAGAAGATAATGTTGCGAGCATTGACCTGTTCAACAGCCTTGATAAAGTCTTCTGTTGAAGGGTTCATTGTCTGACCACCTTCGATAACATAATCCACACCTTGGGCACGGAAGATATCTGCTAAACCTTGACCAGCTACTACTGCGATAAGGGCATACTCTTTTGTTTCAGCAGGCTTGTTGCCTTGAGTTGCTTCTTTTTCAACTTGCGCTTCGTGTTGGTTACGCATGTTGTCCACTTTTACCTTGATCAAGCTACCATATTTGAGACCTTCTTGCATGACAAGACCTGGATCTTCTGTATGGACGTGAACTTTGACAATCTCATCATCGTTGACAACAAGCAGTGAGTCGCCTAAGTCATTCAAGTAGTTACGGAATTCATCGTAGTCAAAGTCCTTAGAATAAGTTGGACCTTGTTTGAGGGCTACCATGATCTCCGTACAGTAACCGAAGGTAATATCCTCAGTTGCCACATGACCTGCTACAGACTTGTGGTGCTCTGCATTAATCATTTCACTCATGTTGGCAGGAGTAGCTACAAAGTCTTCAGAAGCACTGTATTCACCAGTAAGAGCTGAAAGGAATCCTTCGTAGATGAAGACCAAACCTTGACCACCTGAGTCTACCACACCAACTTCCTTAAGGACTGGAAGCATTTCTGGTGTCTTAGCCAAAGCTGCTTTTGCGCCTTCCAAGGCTGCACGCATGACCTCAACAGCATCATCTGTTTGCTCCGCTTTTTTCTTGGCACCAATAGCCGCTCCACGAGAAACAGTCAAAATGGTCCCTTCAACTGGTTTCATAACCGCTTTATAAGCTACTTCGACACCGGATTGGAAGGCAAGAGCCAAGTCTTGACCTGTTAATTCATCTTTTTCCTTGATAGCCTGAGAGAAGCCACGGAAGAGCTGAGAAGTGATAACCCCTGAGTTCCCACGCGCACCCATCAAAAGACCTTTAGCAAGAATGCTCGCTACTTCTCCAACTGTAGAAGCAGGCTTATCTGCTACTTCTTTGGCACCATTTTCAATGGTCATTCCCATGTTTGTCCCAGTATCTCCATCTGGAACTGGAAAGACGTTCAATGAATTGACATATTCTGCTTGCTTATTCAAACGAGTTGATGCAGCTTGCACCATCTCTTGGAATAAACTGGTAGTAATTTTTGACACGATTATTCTCCTACAACTTTGATATTTTGAATGTAGACATTCACAGTCTGAGCAGTAATTCCTAGTTGATTTTCTAAACTAAAACGAACACGCTCTTGAATGTTTTTTGACACTTCGCTTATCTTTACTCCGTAGCTCAATACAGTATAAACATCAACTGCAATGCTACCATCTTCGGCTGCTTTTATAACAACACCCTTAGAATAATTTTCCTTACCAAGAAGGGCTTGGAAATTGTCTTTGAGGGCATTTTTACTAGCCATACCGACCACTCCAAAAATCTCAGTTGCGGCACCACCTACTACGGTTGCAATCACTTCATCTGTCAGTTCGATTTGACCATCTTTTGTATTAATTTTTACAGTCATTTTTTTTACCTCAACTAGTTGATACTCTATTTTATCATATTTCAGCCCAAGTGTAAAAGCAGAATGCTGTATCTGCGGATATTTACTCTATTTTTCAAATGGTTTTATCCTTAGAGCAAAAGAAAAAGACCAGTTAGGTCTTTTCATTTTTATTAAACGCGTTCAACTTTACCTGATTTCAAAGCACGAGCTGAAGCCCAAACTTTTTTAGGTTTACCATCGATAAGAACAGTAACTTTTTGAAGGTTTGGTTTTACGGCACGTTTTGTTTGGTTCATCGCGTGTGAACGGTTGTTTCCTGATACAGTCTTACGACCTGTAAAGTAACATACTTTAGCCATTGTGTTTTCCTCCTATTAGATCTAATATAGCGGATGTGCTAGCACCACATACCGTACTATGTTATCACACTTTCTCTATTTTGGCAAGGAAATTCGAAGACTTTTTAGTGTCTAAATTTTTGGGACTAGTCAAATATCCTTATAACTCCATAAGAAAGCGAGATTTTTCAGACAAAAAACTGGAAAAAGTTTCGGCTCTGTAATTTCTGTAGTGGGTAAAACCACTGTAGGAATGATGGAGCCTATTTGTTGTAGAAAAAAGTCCCATAAGATCTATAATGAAAAGCGACCAAACCATCATTAAAAAGACTTATATGGAACCATTCAATTTTATCACAAACACACTGGGGATCAAAGACTAGAACATTACTATTTTGGATGTTCTAGATGCTGGAACTCATAAAGAAATCATCGCTAAGCTGGATTATCCTGCTCCTAAATACCCTCACTTCCAAGGACAAATGACTAAATATGACTTCCGGAAAGAATCAAAAATTCCCTATTTAGAGTGTGCGGGTTACAAGACTCTCATTCGATTGAGAAAGCGCCGTTTCCGCTGTAAAATCTGTAAAAAAATGTCTGTCGCAATCAAGCCCTTAATCAGATTAAAGATAAAGAGGAGAAACATGAGTGGAGTCGTAACCATCAAAACGGCAGCTTTCGCAATCACACTCGGTAGGGTTTCCATTCCTGACCAGACAGCTTTTCCTAGCCAACGTAGGCCTTGTTTCCACTTCTTCTCTTCTTCAGACCTGGTAACTTCTGATTTTTTTGAGTTGGAGTGTAGTATCTATAACCACTTCTAGTCACATATGCATCCATTTTCGTGTCCTTTATCATCTCTCTTCCCCCTCTTTTTATGGCTTCATTATACCATGGATGAGGGGGAATTACTAGATGTTCTATTTTTTATGCTTACGAAAACCTGCAAGACCCAACAATCCCAAAATCATTCCCACAACTGGAAGCATGCTTGCTGCTGTTCCTGTATTTGGAAGTGATGGCTGCGGTTGTGGCTTGCCTGGTTCTTTAGGCTCTGGTTTTGGAGGTTCTGGCGTTGTTGTTGTCACTTTCGCTGTCATCTCTTGTAAATTGACTGTATTGATAAAGGTATTTTCAACCTTCCCAGCCGAGATACGTTCTACCTCGATGTAGAAGTCTGCATCAAAGGTTCCTTTAACGCCTAGAGAGTTTAGGAAGTCTTGATTGATAACATACGACCATTTGCCTGCTTTTTCGTCCCATTTGACGGCCACAATCTTCTTGAGGAAGTCAGGATTTGTATCCTGGTTCACTTCAAATAAGAAGGCATAAGCTGTACCTTTGACAATCTTGTCACCAGCTTTGACTACTTTACCATCCTTCAGGATGACATCATAAGGCAAGATAAGGTCTTTCTCAGCTGTGTACTCTGTACCCTTGAAAATGCCTTGCCACTTACCTGTATATCGATCATGAACCACATCTAACTGGTCACTACCGTCATATTGGAAGAGGCTATCATGTTTAGCTGGAACAGTTACGCCATCAAGTAGATAGCGGATGTATTGGCCAATCTGTACCTCTTGACCGTCCAAGACTTTCTTATTATTCTTTTGATCCAGGGCATGTTTCTCTGGCTTCACATCAGGAACTGAGACAGTCACAAGGTTTGATTGATAGCCATTCCCAAAGTCAATCTGTTTAAAGTCATTCTCGACTTTGTCCCCTGCTTTAACCAAGAGTTTGGCTGGAAGATCAACAGTAACATTCTTATTTGGTTTCACGTAGTTCTGATAGAAACTCTTAGAATCCTTGGCTACCCAGAGATAGAACTCACCTTTAGGTTGCAAGTTCAATTCCTTCAAAATTTTATTGATTGCATCAGTACGTCCTGCATCTGAAAGTACATGATACATGTCAAATAGGTTTTTCACGTCTTTACCAGCAGCAGTCATCTTGATCTTGCTGTGGTCAACTGTGAAGGCTTTGTCTTGAACATCATCTAAGATTGCAAACTCCTTACCAAGTGCGCTCGCTGAAGCAAGAGTTTTGGCATAAGAACTGTAGTCTGTCATCAAGCGGAAGGTCACGTTACGATCAAATGTTTTAGCACCAATGATATCCTTACCAGAGCGATCCAAGACAGCTTTGACTGGTTTTGGTGGCTTCGGTGTATAGTTCGTAACAGTATTTGAGTAAACCTCGTAGTTATTCACTAACACTTTATAAGTGTTGTCATAGAAACCTTTGTCATAGATTGGCTTCCAGGTAATCATAGGAGCTTCTAGGCGCTTCCCTTCGTAGGTTGCAGTAAAGGTATAAGTATTCTTTCCTGCATCATAGGCAACGCTCCATCCCGCTTTCTCTGCAGTTGCTTTCGTCACAGCTACATCAGGAACTGCTCCAGCTTCGAGTGGATCAATGATAGTAATCTTGTCACCTTTTTTAAGGTTCGCATAGATATTGTCATGATTCAATGTGTAGAGCTGCGTATCGTTTTTAGCAACTGTTTGACCATCTGTATTCGTTTTATCTGTGTCAGATACAGACTTGCGGACAGTAGGTTTATACTGCAATTTGTAACCGTGATAGCTTGCGGATAACTTCTGATTTTTAGTTTCAGATAGAGTTTTAAGCGCCAAGGTTGGTTTGGCTGGATTTTTCGCATTGACCAATTCAGCTGATACAGGTTCAGTCTTAACTGGCTTCACGGTTGTTTTAGTAATGGTTGCAGTAGCTGGAACTCCAACAACTGGCGCTAAAGCCTTCGTATTCAAAGCAAACCAGTAAGTTTGGCCACCGGGATTATCTGGTCCATCCCATTGGATAAATTCGGATGTGAAGGCTGTCCCTTCCTTAAAGACACCAAGTGCAGCTCCCTTGTATTGGTAAGGTGAGTCAGATGTATCCCAAAGATGCCCCACATCTTGTTGGCGGTTGTAGCCTTCAGCGCGAACATAACCATTATTCTTGTTATAGCTTACAGTTGAGCCGTTAATTTCAACATGAGTTCCGTTAATGGCTTTCGCACCTTCCCAACCAACAGGATTGTAATTGAGTGAGGAATACGTCAACGTTGCGGGCGTCTTTTCACTTGCTTTGAAAGCTACTTCTTTCCCATCCACGTTGTAGTAGTAGGTATCCGTAACCAAGAAATTCATGTAGTCCTCAACTCGACCAGTTCCATTATTACGAGCTACTACGAATCCTTCTGTTGGATCATTCAAGACGTAGACATCATTCAATCCAGTTTTTCCTTGATTAAGGATTTCAAATTTTCGGTGGATACGAGAAATATCATACTTTTTACCATCTGCAGTTGAAACAGTCAAATCTTTCAGATTAGTGTAGTCAACTTCTGTTTTCCATCCAGTGCCAACATCCTCGTATTTCAAGACTTTAGTCGAGTCAAGGACACGAGCATAGCCTGAGGTTCCTTTTGATGAGGCAATGTAACCTTTAGTAGTTACCTGCGCTCCTGGAGCAGAGGACTCCACTGTTGCTTCAGGATTTGCTGTCGCAACACTAATGGCTTGCAAGACTACTTCTTTTGTGTAGCCTTCCGTGCTTGTCTTAGCTCGAAGCTCATCGTACTTCTTCTGCCATTCCGCTTGGGTCTGCTTAGCTTTGTCATAAGCTGCTTGGTTTTGTTTCCCAATTTGATTCGCTTCATCAGCTGAAGAAACTTCCTGTGTTTTAGAGGTTAAAAGTACACCAGAGTTTTTCAAATCTGTTGATTTACGATCAGCATCTTGATTAACTTGATCACTAGCATTCTTCTTCTCTGCATAGGCAGCCATGATGGCTTTGTTAAGCTCCACTTTGCTTTTTGCAGCTGCAATAGCTTTGTCATTTTGTTTCTTCAATGCTTCTACTTCTGCGATTGAAGAAACGGTACGTGTCACTACCTTAACCGTTACATCCTTTTTCTCCAAATCTATTACAGCAGCTTCTACTGCTTGATTTAATTCAGTAGCTTGTTTGACAGTAGCTTCGTACTTCCCTTTTTCTTCCAGGTAGGTTGAGACAGCTTGCTGGTTTTCTACTAAGACTTTCTTAGCTGTTTGAGTAGCTTTGTTGTTTTGAGTCGCTGTCCCATCTGAGGCAGTCGAACCATCATTCGTCACTGTAACAGTTGTTGATTGTTCGTGCTTGCCTTTTTCAGTGGCCACAAAGCTATTATTAGCTTGAATGGCTTCCTTCGCTTCCTTGAAGGCTGTATTGTTTTCGACTTGTTTTTCAGTCGTTTCTTCAAGTGCCTTTATTTGCTTAGTCTGGTCTTGTTTAATCTCAGCCTTAGACTGTTCAAGACTTGATGAGGTAGTATTTGTACCCTTATCAATGCTTGATGTCTCAGATACCACTACTCCTGCTTGCTTAGCTGTTGAAGCAGCCTTTGTGACTGCTCCATTATCAATCACTACAGACTGGCTTCCTGTTGCTTTACCAGCTTGTGTAGCGTACATGTTATTGTCGTTTTCAATTTCAGGCTGAACTGCTTCATCCGCCAATACAGAACCTGCAGAGAAGGCTACAATACCTGCAACTGCAATTCCTGATACTAGGCCTTTAGCCCATTTTTTCTTACGGAAATATCCGTGTCCTTGTGTTTTTTCGGTCATATTTCTTTCTCCTTCATTTAATTAAAATAATTTTTTCTTGTAGAAATAGCCAACCGTTGTCAACAACATGCCACCGATTACAGCTGGGGAACTTTGTTCTGCTTCTGTGTTTGGCAAAGTTACCATTTTACCATCCGCAGTTGAAACACTGATTATCTTGTCTTCATTTGTAACAGCTCCAAGTGCTTCAGGAGCAACTACAGAACCATCTGAAAGGATAAGATGCCCATTTTGAGTGCTGACAATAGAATCACCTGTGCTAGTTTGAACAGGTGATTTCGTAATATCATGCACTGTCTGACCTGTTGACGTAGATGCTGTTCCAATTTGTGACTTCCCTTTTTATTAAACGCGTTCAACTTTACCTGATTTCAAAGCACGAGCTGAAGCCCAAACTTTTTTAGGTTTACCATCGATAAGAACAGTAACTTTTTGAAGGTTTGGTTTTACGGCACGTTTTGTTTGGTTCATCGCGTGTGAACGGTTGTTTCCTGATACAGTCTTACGACCTGTAAAGTAACATACTTTAGCCATTGTGTTTTCCTCCTATTAGATCTAATATAGCGGATGTGCTAGCACCACATGCAGCACTATGTTAGCACACTTTCTCTATTTTAGCAAGGAAATTCGATGATTTTTTATTTAACGTAAACAACTCCAAGTTTACCAAAAGCAACTTCCCCACGAATAATCAAAGTTTTGCTGGTTAGGGCTACAGGAGCTTCCGCCTTAGCTGCGCCAAAGGATGTTTCTACTTTCAAATCGACACGCCAGTGTTGTGGAACATAGACGGTTGCATTCCCAAAGGCCACTTCAATATTTAAAGTTGCAAAATCACCTAACATCTCTGCATTATCATAGTAGATTTTAGCATCCCCAAAAGCGACTTCCACTTGGTCATCTACGAGATCTTGATCTTGCTTATAGAAGGTCCCGCTACCAAAAGCGACTTCCTTATCCGTGACGACTGTTTTTTTCCCATCGTACCACCATTTTTTTTCATTCCAGAACTTACTTGAGTGCGTCAGATAACCGACACCTAGAACTGCTAAGATACTAGCCCAGATGAGAGAATGATTGGTAACTGGTAACAAGTCATAAGCGTAATTTGCAATGATGAGCGCTAGTAACCCTGTAAAAACTGCCGAAGTGAGATGGCGTCTAAGGATGGACTCAATGGACTTATAAGCAAAAAAGGCGATACCTAGTAAAGGCCATATCTTGCCATCCAAAGAAGGAATTCCAAAATTCCCTTGCAGCAAGATCCAAGCTGCTAAAACCAATAAAATAATACCAAATGCTTTCTTTTTCATCTTTTTTACCTCATGTTTCTTAGATTTTCTTTTAGGAGGGATTGGTAATGCCGTGAGACATGAACCTCCTTGTGCGTCTGATAGAAGGAAATGGTGCCCGTTCCTGAAAAGGACTTGTCCACTGAGTAAATCTGACGGATATTTGCGATGGTTGACTTGGACACTCGACTAAAATAGCGAGGCAAGATGGACTCCAACTCATAAAGTTTGAGACGAACTTCATAGGCTTCCTTCTGGTTATGAGCGTAGATCTTGCTCCCTTCTGTTTCAAAGAAGAGAATTTCTGACAGGTCTAGATAATATTCACCTGTCCCCTTGTAAAAAGTCAACCTCGGAGCCTTTGACTCTTGCAAGAGTCGTTGCAAATCTGCAATTTCATCTGTCAAAGTGGGGGTCTTGATGACAATTTCAGTCTCCTCTAAATTGCCGTCAATCTCAATTCGTAACTTCATCACATCTCCTTTCTGACTCTACTATATCAAAGCTAAGTTAGGAATACAAGGGCAAAAAAGCAAGTGGTCAATTTGAAGCAGTAAGTGGTTGTAGGACTAGCTTAACTTACATGTCAGAATAGGAAGAAAAGGAATCCCCACACCAGACCACAAGCATAGCCAACCAAGACATCCTTGGGATAATGAACACCCCCTAAAACCCTCACCAAGCCCAGCAAAGCTGAAAAGACCAAGCATGCTAAGCCAACAGGTAGACTAGCATGCAGACAGGCCATGGAGATGATAGTTGCCGAAAAAACATGGCGACTGGGCATCGACTGTCCCGAGCTATCTTTTTCAAGCAGGGGACAGATATCCCAAGTTTCATAAGGCCGCGGGTGGTTGATTTTCTTACGAAAAAGAGACAAAATCACAAAACCTGATGCAGGAATAAGCACATAAACCCCAACTTGCTGACCCAATCCTAGTTGCAGGTAAGTGGTGACTAGCAAGATCAGATAGACCAGGGACATGGCGACTGTCATTAAACGATTGAAACTGCGTAATAGAAATAAAAGAGTGGGATGACTGATTAGTCTCGAGCTGATATTTCGATACCATTTTTGATAATTTTTCATTAAATTTCTCATTCATTACCTTGTTTTTGTCTACTGGTGAGACGTTTGTCTTCTAGTATAGTGCAGAAAAAGAAGGCCGTCAAGCCTTCTTTGGTTTTATTCTTCTGCTTCGTCTTCTGTAAATTGACTATTGTACAAGTCAGCGTAGAAGCCACCTTGTGCCATCAGCTCCTCGTGATTGCCTTGTTCGATGATATTGCCATCTTTCATGACAAGAATCAAATCGGCATTACGAATAGTTGACAAACGGTGGGCGATGACAAAGGAAGTTCGACCCTCCATCAAACGGTCCATGGCTTTTTGAATCAACTCCTCTGTACGTGTGTCGACTGAAGATGTCGCTTCATCCAAAATCAAGAGCGGTGCATCCTTGAGAAGGGCACGAGCAATGGTCAAGAGCTGTTTTTGTCCAACAGACAAGGTCACGGTGTCATCCAAAACCGTATCGTAGCCGTCTGGCAAGGTCATGATAAAGTGGTGGATTCCCACAGCCTTGCTGGCTTCCATCATTCGTTCATCACTGATGTCTGTCTGATTATAAATCAGGTTCTCTCGAATGGTTCCTTCAAAGAGCCAAGTGTCCTGCAAGACCATTGAAAAGGCATCGTGTACTTCCGAACGCTTCATATCCTTGGTATCCACACCATCGATGCGGATACTTCCCTTATCTATCTCATAGAACTTCATCAAAAGATTGACAATGGTTGTCTTCCCAGCCCCAGTCGGTCCAACGATAGCAACCTTCTGACCTGCATGAGCTGTCGCAGAAAAGTCATGGATAATGGTGCGCTCTGGTGTATAGCCAAAGGACACATGATCAAAGACTACTTCCCCTTTCATATGGGCCAATTGTCTTTCCTTATGAGATTCATCCTGCATCTCAGCTTCAGCTAGAAATTCTAATACACGAGTCATGGCTGCACTCGCTTGTTGCAAGCTCGTAATCCCTTGGGCAATCTGTGACAGAGGTTGGGAGAAGGTCCGTACGTAAACCATAAAAGCTACAATAATCCCTATCGTGATATGTCCTTCTAACGCCAGCGCGGCCCCAACGATGATGACTAAGACATAACTAAAGTTCCCAACAAAGAACATGGCTGGCATCATGATACCAGAGATAAACTGAGATTTCCAAATACTATCATGCAAGTCTTGGTTTAAACCTGCAAATCTCGCTTTGGAGGTGTCCACTGCGTTGTAGCTGGTCACTACATTATGGCCAGAGTACATCTCTTCCACATAACCATTGACGGCTGCTAGATTATTTTGTTGGGCTTTAAAATAACCCTGTGACTTGGCCATGATTACGGAAACCGCCGCAAAACCAACAAGGGTTGATACAACTGTTACCAATGCCAAAATCCAGTTCATCCCAAACATGGTCACCAAGACAGCAATCAACAAGAAACTAGCTGAAAGAACTGCCCCTAGACTTTGGTTGAGAGATTGCGCCGCCGTATCCACATCGTTGGTCACACGAGATAGAGTGTCTCCTTGTGAATGGCGGTCAAAATAGCCAAGTGGCAAACGATTGATTTTTTCAGCGATTGCTGTCCGCAAGCGTTTTGAAAAATGTTGGATACTTGTTGAAAAGATATAGGCCTGCGTATAGTTAAGGATGGCGCCAAATACATATAGAACAACCAAAAATCCAGCAATGTTTGACACAGCTACCAAGTCGATTTCTGTAGCCAAGCCATCTGAAATCAAGTTAGTAATTTCTTTAATCTTAGTTGGACCATAAACGGTAATGATACTTGAAATGACTGCAGCCACAACTGCTATTAGGAGAGGGAGTTGGAGGCCTGCCATATAAGGTTTGCACTGTTTCCAGACCGAAACTTTTTTATTTTCCATGTTCCAATTCCTCCTTTGATAGTTGTGAGTAGGCAATTTCTTGGTAGACTTCGTTGGTTGCAAGAAGTTCCTTGTGGGTGCCTTGTCCCACGACTTTACCTTGATCCAAAACTAAGATCAGGTCGGCGTCCATAATGGTAGAAATCCGTTGCGCTACGATGAGTTTGGTCATGGATTTTGTTTTCTCTGCTAGCTCTTGGCGTAGGACACGATCTGTCTTGTAGTCCAAGGCTGAGAAGGAATCATCAAAGATGAGAATCTCTGGTTTACGAGCCAAGGCGCGTGCAATGGCCAAACGCTGTCTTTGACCTCCTGAGAAGTTGGTTCCACCTTGGGCTACTTCTGATGCAAGACCTGCTTCCTTGTCCTCGATAAATGCTTTAGACTGGGCCAATTCAAGAGCTTGCCACATAGCAGCCTCACTTAGAGGACTTTCTTGACTCTTACCAAAGTCCAAGTTCCCCTTGACATCTCCAGAAAAGAGTACAGCTTTTTGTGGAATATAGCCGACCTTATTGCGCAAATCTTCCAAATCGTAATCTTGCACATTAACTCCGTCCACTAGGATTTCTCCATCAGAAACGTCGTAAAAACGTGGCAAGAGGTTGACAAGTGTAGACTTACCTGATCCAGTCGATCCGATGAAGGCTACGGTTTGACCCGCTTCTGCTTTGAAAGTGACATGTTCCACGACTGCTTCTGAGTTTTTAGAGTAGCGGAAAGTCACATCACGGAATTCCACTTGTCCTTGAACTGAAGGATCCGCTGTCTGGGCATGACTAGGATTTTCAATAGAAGAATGCAGATCCAATACTTGATTGATACGTCCTGCCGAAACCAAGGTACGAGGAAGAACGATAAAGAGTGCTCCCATGAGAAGGAAGCCCATCACGACCTGCATAGCATAGGACATGAAGACCACCATATCACTAAAGAGTGGCAGACGTTCTGTCAAACTTGCATCGTTGATGATATAGGCACCAATCCAGTAAATAGCTAAGGTCAAACCACTGGAAATTGCCATCATAATCGGGTTCATAATCGCCATCAATCGATTGACAAAGAGATTGAGACGCGTCACTTCATCATTGGCTGCTTCAAATTTCTCATCTTGGTAATCCTCAGCATTATAAGCACGAACAACCCGAATCCCTGTCAAGCTTTCACGAGTGATGCTATTGAGTTTATCTGTCAATTTTTGGATGACAGATTGTTTTGGAAAGGCCAGAGTCATGAGAACGGTGGTCATCAAGACATTCACAATAACAGCCACAACGACTGCCCAGAGCCAGTATTCGGACTTACCAAGGATTTTTCCAATGGCCCAGATAGCCATAATCGGCCCACGAGTCACTACCTGTAATCCCATGGTAAAGAGCATCTGTACCTGTGTGATATCATTGGTCGTCCGAGTCAAAAGACTGGGGATTGAAAAACGTTTAATCTCTGTCTGTGAAAAATCTAAAACACGATGAAATACGTCTCTACGTAGATGGGTTGTATAGGATGCTGCAACACGAGCAGCAAAGAAACCAACCATAACAGATGAAAAGAAAGCCAATAAAGACAATCCAATCATCTTCGCAGCTGGTGACCAGAGTTCACCCAACTGCGTTCCAGACGTTCCCAGTAATTCTGTAATTTGCGAAATATAAGTCGGCACCTCTAACTCGAGATAGACCGAGAAACAAGTGAACAGAATCGTAAGGATGATCATTCCCCACTCTTTTCCTGTAATACGTTTAGCGAGTTTCTTCATTCTCTCCTCCTATCTTCTCAACATTTTCTTGCAATTGCCCGAGTACCTTTTCAAAGATTGCTAAGTCTGACTTTGAAACGCCCTCTAGCAGACTCTGATCGATCCGATCAAAAAAAGCTTTAACTTTTTGCATCTGCGAACGCGATTTCTCCGTCAGGCGAACAAATTTTGCCCGCTTATCGCTCGGGCTCGCCTCTAACTCGACCAAACCATTTTGTACCATGCGCTTGACTAGATTACTCGCCACAGATTTGGTAATATTGAGTTCCTGCTCGATATCCTTAATCAAGACCAGTTCCTCTTTTTGTTCACAATGATCTAAAAAACGCAGAACCTGCCCTTGCGGTCCACCCATAAATTCAATGCCACATCGCTTGGCTTCTTTCTGTACCATCAGATGAACCTGGTGTCCAAAACGTTTGAACATTAACATCGGCTTGTCCATGATTGCTCCTTTCTCACGACAAATATAGTTCTCACAAGAACTATTTAAGTTTCCATGAGAACTATTTTACCATTTTCAGAAAAGATGTCAAGAAAAAAGTTTCCATGAGAACTATTTTAGTTTAAATTGACATTAGGCAATATTTTTTCTATAATAAGCACTAACTACTGTGGATAGAAATCCATTCACTCGATGAAGGGAGAAAACGTTCAAATGAAACCAGAAGAACAAAGAGTTTTAGGAATCTTAGCAACCATTTTTGGAGCCATCGCACTTTTAGGATCTTGGATCCCATTTATTAACTATCTATCGTTTTTCATCGCCATTGTTGCATTTATCTTGGGGATTATCGGCCTTATCGTCAACCTCAAAAAACGGAAAACAATGGCCATTATCGGAACATCCCTTGCAGTTGCTTCAGTTGTACTTTTCTTTACGACCCAGGTACTGTACGCTAATGTCTACAAAGAGTTTGTCAGGGAGTTTAACCGTTCCTACAGCGAGGCGAGTGCCTCAATGGAACGCGAAGAAGAAAGCGACTTGACAGATGATAGCGCCTATTCCATCCCTGAGGAGGAAGAAAACGATACCTTCACCTGGACCCAAGAACAGTTCGACGCCTTAATCGAAGGTGACCTTGACAACAAAGGAAAAGGTGGCACCAACTACAAGGATATTATCAAAAAACACGGACTGCCAGACTCCGAGTTTGACTCCACTATTGGGGGGTACAATACGAGAAAAGTCACCTATATCTCCATTGGTGACAAGATCAAGACGGTTACCCTAACTTTTGCAAAACAAGACAATGGGCAACTCTTGCTCGTTCAAAAACATGCAGTCGGTCTAGGTCTAGAAAAAAGCAAGAAACAAAACGATTCTGAAACTAGAGTCTAAGTTCAAATATCAAAAAAACGAACAGCTAGTAAAACTGTTCGTTTTTCTATTAGAATCCATCTACGTTTGTGTAGATCTTTTGTACGTCTTCATCGTCTTCAAGAACGCTGTAAAGTTTTTCAAAGGTTTCAAGGTCTTCGCCTGACAATTCCACTTCAGACTGAGGAATCATTTCCAATTCAGTCACTTGGAATTCTTCGATGCCAGACTCACGAAGGGCAACGATAGCCTTGTGAAGGTCTGTTGGAGCTGTATAAACCGTGATTGTTCCTTCTTCTGCTTCTACATCGTCCACATCCACATCTGCTTCGAGCAATTGCTCAAAGACTGCATCAGCGTCCTCACCTGCAAATACGATCACACCCTTGTTGTCAAAGAGGTATGAAACCGAACCTGAAGCACCCATGTTTCCGCCGTTTTTACCAAAAGCTGCACGGACATTAGCTGCGGTACGGTTGACGTTTGAAGTCAAGGTATCCACAATCAACATAGAACCATTTGGTCCAAAACCTTCATAACGTCCTTCTGTAAAGGTTTCGTCTGTGTTTCCTTTGGCTTTATCAATCGCTTTATCGATAACGTGTTTCGGCACTTGGGCTTGTTTAGCACGGTCGATAACGAATTTCAAAGCAGTGTTTGATTCTGGGTCTGGATCCCCTTTTTTAGCTGCTACATAGATTTCTACACCAAATTTTGCATATACTTTAGAGTTAGCTCCATCTTTAGCCGTTTTCTTGGCTACGATATTGGCCCATTTACGTCCCATTAGGAATCTCCTTTTTTCACATTTTAATCTTTCTTATTATAACACAAGTTTTTTCGATTTTCACTAGAGGAAATGGATTTTATTCAGCAAATCCAGCTAGGATTGTCCTTTGGCTGCCAAGATTGCCTTGCCTTCTTTTATCAGGGGATGGCGGAAAAGTGAAAAGTACAGTTGGGTAGTCATGGCAACCCAGATAAGGGGTTCGCAAAAGATGACTCCCCTATACCCTGCCCAAGGGATAATCAAGACCACAAAAACGATTTTCCCGATTAGTTCTATAAAGCTGGAAACTAGAGGAAGGACTTTCTGCCCCAATCCCTGCAAGCAATTGCGATAAATCAGCAAAAGGCTCAAAATCGGATAAAAGACTGAACTGATTTGCAGGTAGAGGCTACCATTTTCTACCAAGTAGGTATCTGTCGAACTGGCCAAGAAAGAAACCAAGCTAGGACTGGCAAAAAAGAGGAAGATACAAACAAAACCTGCCCAGGACATACTCAAACGACTCCCAATACCAAGACCTTGGACTATGCGATCTGGTCGCTTGGCTCCTAGATTTTGAGAGGCAAAGGTCGTCATAGCAGAAGAAATAGCCGTCATTGGAAGGAGAGCAAAGGCCATAATCCGTCGAGCTGCTGTTTGTGCACTAATAATCACAGCTCCAAAAGTATTGACAGAAGACTGTAAAATCACGCTACCAATGGACACAATGGAACTCATCAGACCCATAGCCAAACCTTGCTCCAAGAGATCCGCATACAAGGCCTTGTTCCATTTAAAATGCTTGAGTTGAGGAAGCAGTTCTGGAACACTCTTACGGATATAGAAAAAGCAAAGAACCGCTGACAACCCTTGTGAGATAATGGTAGCAAGTCCCGCAGATTGAACACCCAGTTGCAGTTGCGTAATAAAATAGAGATCGAGAATCACATTGACCAGAGCAGAGAAAATCAGAAATCCAAGAGCTGCTAGACTGTCTCCAATGGACCGCAACAAACCTGCAAAGAGATTATAGGCAAAGCTGACACCGGCACAAGTCACAATCATAGAAATATATTGGTAGGATTGAGGAAGGATTTCTACAGGAGTATCTAAATATTGCAAGAGAGGATACAGACCGACAAATCCCATCAGCATGACCACAATACTCAAAAGAGCACCTAAAATCCAGGTGGCTGCTACTGCTTCCTTGATCTTTGTAAAATTACGAGCCCCATAATAGCGGGCAATGACGATCCCCATGCCATTTCCAACACCAAGCGTAAAGCCTATAATCAAGTCAAAAATGGCAGTTGTCGCCCCTACTGCTGCCAAGGAATCTTGACCAAGAAATCGTCCAACAATCAAGACGTCAGCTGTATTATAGAGCTGTTGGAAAATATTTGACAGCAAGATTGGAAAGGCAAAGCTTAACAGCGCAGGAAGAATAGGACCATGTATCAAGTCCACGGATCGTTTCTTATTCATAAAGCTATTATATCGGCTTTCTAAAGGAGCGACAAGGCTCTATCACTAAGTTTGCAATCAATTGCTTACAGAGAGACAATTTGCTATAATCAAGAAAAGGAGTTCATTTATGAGTTTGACCAGTCAATTAATTACCGATGTATTTCCTGATCTAGATAAGGTTGAAAAGCTAAACAAGGAAGCATTCCCCGAGGAAGAACGAGTTCCTCTGTCAGAGTTCTTGCGCTATCAAGACCGAGAAGACGCCCACTTTTTTGCCTTTTATAACCAAGAAGAGTTTGTCGGCTTTGCTTTTGCCATCTCCAATCCAAAGGCCTTCTATATCAGCTTTTTTGCCATTATGCCCCACTTGAGAAGCCACGGATATGGAAAAGAAATCATCGAAAAGCTGACTGATTTTTATCAGCGAACCATGTTACTAGAAGTCGAGCGATTGGACGAAGAATGCGATAACTTGGAGCAGAGAAAGGCCCGCATGGATTTCTATCACCAAAATGGTTTCAAAACAGCCAACGCTTTTCTAGAGTACGATGGTTTGAGTTTTGAAATTCTCTACCGTGGCGACCATTTTGACGAAGAAGCCTATCGCGACATCTTCCAAAAGCTACAGAATGAACATTATTTTGACTTTCATATAGAGTATCGTCGTTTTAGTGACCATTAAACAAGACTTATCCATCTGGTGAAGAATCTCTCTTTTTCGATAGAAGTTACATATAAAAATGCATGTAATATACGATTACATGCATTTTTTATTTTCAACTAATCAGAATAAACTTTTATTCTCTCTATGGCTTAAGCTTCTGCATTGCCTTCTGGAAGAAGGAAGTAGAGAACAGCATAAGCTGAGATTCCAGAACCACCAAGTAGGGTGAAGATGATCCAAAGTGCACGAACAAGTGTGTGGTCCATGTTAAAGTAGTCACCGATACCAGCACATACACCAGCAATCTTTTTGTCTTGTACATTACGAACAAGGCGTTTTTCCATTATAGTAGTCTCCTTTTTATAGAATGATTTAATTTTTTTGATTAAATACTCTTTTTTTACGCTTTTGAAGCTATGGAGACTTAATAATTAAACATAAAAAGCAGAGAAGGACTTCTCCGCTTTTATTTTTAATCTTCAATTTCGATTTCGAGTCCGTCGCCTAGGTCAAGTGTTACTTCTTGGTTAGGTGCTAGATCTTCTGCAACAGAGGTAGGAGTTGTTCTTTCTTCATCTTCAATCAAACCATATTGAACACGGACTTGGTGGTCAATGGCATCAAAGATTTCTGGGTGATCCGCCAAGTATTTCTTAGCATTTTCAGATCCTTGTCCGATTTTTTCACCCTTGTAAGAGTACCATGCTCCCGCTTTTTGGATGATATCGAGATCACTTGCGATCTTCAAGAGCTCTCCAGTCTTAGAAATCCCTTCTCCGTACATGATTTCAACAAAGGCTTCCTTAAATGGTGGAGCCACCTTGTTTTTCACGACCTTGATCTTAGTTTCCTTACCGACATTGGTATCTTTTTGGTCACCAGTTCCCTTGATTTGCGTGCTTCCACGAACATCCAAACGGACTGAAGCGTAGAATTTCAAAGCACGTCCACCAGGTGTTGTTTCTGGATTTCCAAACATGACCCCAACTTTTTCACGCAATTGGTTGATAAAGATGGCAATTGTCTTGGTTTTATTGATAGAAGCACCGAGTTTACGCATAGCCTGGCTCATCATTCGAGCCTGCAAACCAACGTGACTGTCTCCAATATCCCCATCAATTTCCGCACGAGGTACAAGGGCCGCAACCGAGTCGATAACGACAAGGTCAACTGCACCTGAGTCAATCAATTTTCCAGCAATTTCAAGACCTTGCTCTCCTGAGTCTGGTTGTGACAAGAGCAATTCGTCAATGTTCACACCGAGGGCTGCGGCATAGGCTGGGTCAAGAGCATGTTCCGCATCGATAAAGGCAGCGATACCGCCTTCTTTTTGTGCTTGCGCAACAGCGTGAAGGGCAACCGTTGTCTTACCAGATGATTCTGGTCCATAGATTTCGATGATACGTCCTTTAGGATAACCACCTGAACCAAGAGCAATATCCAGAGCCAATGAGCCTGAGCTCATCACTTGAACTTTTTGCTCCGCGCGCTCACCCAAGCGCATGATCGAGCCTTTACCAAAGTCTTTTTCGATCAATTTAAGAGCATCGTTCAATGCTTTTTCACGGTCAGCTCCAAATTTTTTCCCAATTTCATCTAATTTTTTTGTTGGTTTTTTCGCCATTTTGTTCTCCTATATTCTACTGGTCCTTAGACCTATCTTTCATTATACCAAAATTTAGTCACTTAATAAAGCCTTGCGAACTAGGTTAAAGGCATGCATGACCGCAATATGTCGAACATCTGCTCGACTCCGTCCTGCTATATTGGCCTTGATCACCTCTGTCCCTTTGGCATGTGCCAGTCCAATAAAAACTGTACCAGCTGGATGACCCTCTAGGCTATCTGGCCCAGCTACACCTGTCAGACTGACACCATAATCAGACTGAGTCTTGATCCGTGCCTGCTCTGCCATTTTTCGAGCCGTAAACTCAGAAACGACCCCGTGTTCTTTTAGCTCTTGCTCGGCAATTTCTAGCATCTTAGACTTTTCTTCTAGGCTGTAAGTGACAAAACCGCCATTAAAGATGGCTGAAACGCCCGAAAAGTCTGCTAATGTCGCTTGAAAGAGACCAGCCGTCAAGCTTTCTGCCGCAGTAATGCTTTTCTGTCTCTTCTTTAGCTCTTCTACAACGACACTTGCGAGACTGGTTTCTTCCCCATATCCATAACAGATGTCTCGTAAAGAAATTCCCTCAAAAGTTTGGCGACTCAAGATTTGATTTTCTAGGATGTCCAGTGCTTGATCAGCCTTTTCTTGACTGACTGCTTTTGTAGACAAACGCAAGGTCACTTCTCCCGTCTTGGCATACGGCGCCAAAGTCGGATCTGTTTGATGGTCAATCAAATCCGCCAAAATGGTCACCAACTGACTCTCCCCAATTCCAAAGAAACGGAGCACTCGTGAGTATAACTTGGTACCAGTCATTAACTTGGGTAAGAGTTGATTTAAGACCATGGGTTTCAACTCACTTGGTGGTCCTGGAAGGACCACGTAGGTCACGCCATCCACTTCCGACACCCCTCCGACTGCTAAACCTGTTTCATTTGGCAGTGGAGTTGCCCCTTCTACAATTTGGGCTTGGCGCTCATTATTCGGTGTCCGAGCATAGTCAGGTCTATGAGCAAAGAAGATATCCAGTTTCTCTTGCGCTTGAGGGTCAAACACTAGATTTTTTCCTAAAAATTTTGCCAGAGTTTGTTTGGTCAAATCATCCTCAGTTGGTCCCAAGCCCCCTGTCAAAATCACAAGATTGCTACGTTGACTCGCAATCTCCAGCAAGGACAAAAGACGAGCTTCATTGTCTCCAACAGCTGTTTGGAAGTAGACATCTACCCCGATTTCGGCTAGTTTCTCTGATAAAAACTGAGCATTGGTATTGACAATCTGCCCTGTTAAAATTTCTGTTCCAACAGCAATAATTTCTGCTTTCATGTTTCCTCCTACTTATCTATTCGAATTTTTTTGAAAAAATCGCAGGAAATTTCCCACGATTTGATTCTTTTCTTATTCTGCTTCTTCGTTTGAAGCGTTCGTACTGGTTGAAGGAGCTGTCCGACCAAAGGCTGTTTCGTACAGTACCGCATTGGTTTCCAATTCTGTCACTGGCTCTTTACCTAGCGAACTACGCAAGAGATTTTGCATCTCGAGCATATGTTCTGAAGTGACAATCTGATAAGAAATTCCCTGTAGCTCAGCATCTTCCCCACGCAATTGATGCGTTTCGATATTCTTGAAAGAATCTTGATAGCCGAGCAATTGTGGAATGCTCTTAGCTGACAAGTCCACATTGGTCTGCATGTTATCACTCAAAGCTTTGAGGATACCTTGATAATGGCTCACACTGTTTAGGCTCAAAACCTTCTCAACGATTTTTTGAATAACTTCACGTTGACGTTTTTGACGACCATAGTCTCCTTCAGGGTCTTGGTAACGCATCCGTGAATACACCAAGGCTTCCTCACCATTCAAAGTTTGTTCTCCAACACCGATGGAAATCTTATTAAACTCCTCTTGGTCAGCAATCGAAATTGGGAAACCGAGTGTATTGTTGACGGTAATTCCACCAACTGCATCCACCAATTGTTGAAGCCCCTGCATGTTAACCATCACATAGCGGTCAATGTGGATATTCATCATCTTTTGAATAGTAGAAATTGCAAGTTCCGCACCACCATTAGCATAGGCCGCATTGAGTTTGGCTTCCTGAACTTGACCGTTTCCAGTCTCAATCTTGGTCAAAATATCCCGTTCCAAACTCATCATTGTGGTTTTCTTTGTTTTGGGATTAACCGTCAAGAGAATCATGGAATCACTATTTCCCGCCCACGGGTCTGTACGTTCCACATTTCCCGTATCTACCCCCATCAAGAGGATAGTCAGAGGCTCCGTCGCTTCGATAACGTTGGTTTCTTCCCCGATTTTTTTGTAAGTCTTTTTACTTAGGGTTTCTGTTCCCTGTTGGTAGATGGTATAGCCATAAACCGCTACACCTAAAACTGTTACTGCTAGGAAACCTAGCACCATTCCAATTAATTTTTTAATCATCTCGTTATTCATTTATCAGCTTGCCCATAAGACAAACATCTAAAAATATCCCTTCTGCTAAATAGGCTCCTCTTTCTTGTAATCCTTCTGTGATAAATCCCATTTTTGAATAGAGGTGGATCGCAGCCTCGTTTCGTTTTTGTACACTGAGTTGCAAACGGCACAAGACACCACTGGATTTAGCCCACTCGATGCCTTCTTCTAGAAGTATAGTCGCCAAGCCTTGGTTCCAGAATTTCTTTCGAACTGCTAGAAAAACATCACCGATATGTCGAACTCTTACATGCTGATCAGCAGTGATATTTAAGACTCCTGCAATCTCATCATTCAGTAAGGCGAGGAGAGTAATTTGATTCTCTGATGCAGCTTGTTTTTCGATAAAAAGAGCCATTTCAGAAGCTGTCATCATGATACCATTTTCATCCAAGCTGGTAAAATCCGTCTCTTGACCGACACAATCTAAAAATGCAATTAAGGCTGTAGCATCTGAAATCTCTGCCTCACGAATACACAACTCATACTCCATCTTGAAGCTCCTTGATGAGTTGTTCAGCCCGAGAGCCATGAGCTGTAAAATGAAGACAACGACCCTCAGCTTCTTTCAAAATTTCCAACTCCAAGTAAGAATCTGGTAAATCTTCACCCAAAAGATGCCCCCACTCAATAACAGTCACACCACCACCGAAGAGAAACTCATCCAAGTCAATAGAATCAGCATCACCTTCGATACGGTAGACATCCAAGTGGTAAAGTGGCAAACGCCCTTCGTACTCTCTGACAATGGTATAGGTTGGACTTTTAATCATTTGACGGATATCCAAGCCCTTAGCAAGGCCCTTTGTAAAGGTTGTTTTACCCGCACCCAACTCTCCAGTCAAGATCAGAACATCGTCTTTTTGAAGCAAATGACCTAATCTTTCTCCGAGAGCTAGAAGCTCTTCTTCATTTTTTGTGTGCATGCTACTATTATACCAAAAAGTTTTCTTTTGTGTGAATTTTCTTTATGGACTTACTATAACAATTTTGAAAAATTCTCCTCCACTTAAAAGAATACAACTATTGAAAAAACAAACAGGATATCCCGAATCAGGTGTCCATAAAAGGAGATTTCCCTTTGGATACATTTGGGAAAAAGGAAACGTGCGCATAGAAAACCAATACTGATATAAAGGAGAATCGAGGAAATCACTAAAGGATTCCTCAAGAAAACCAACGTGGCTAGAACGGAAATGACGACTGTTTTCTTTTTATTTAGGTGATTTTCTATATCGCGGAAAATTTTATCAAAAGGTAAGAAAATCAATAGATCTACTCCTAGCAAGAAAAAGAAGGAGGGTAAAAAGAGGTCAACCAATTCCTGCTGCAATTTGCTAGTGGTCTGGATGCTTTCTGAGAGAACCAGACAGGTTGCCAGAAGATTGACTACTAAAAGGAGGCAATAAACCAGACTCACTTTCTTTTGAACATGTAAAATACTATGTCTAGACTGGTCTGCTGTATGGAAATAATTTATCCCAGCACAAAGAACAGAAATTCCTACTATCAAAATCAAAAAATAAGCATTGGTCTGTTTTAAAGATAAAAAGGATTCTTTCCATAATAGACAACTACTAAAACTAATCTGGATGACTGCAATCAACAACAATAGGCGAATTGATTTTACCATTTCTTTTCCCTCCCTATATGGGATTATACCTTGTGAGGAGTTTGAAATGATTGTTTCCGCCTCAAGTGTCCATTTTTTGTGCTCAACTGACCAAAAAACAGCTCTGTTGTGCACAGAGCTGTTCTTTTACCAGTCTAATCCTTAAACCAGAGAGCAATTTCACGTTTTGCAGAAGCTTCAGAATCGGAGCCATGAACTACATTTTGAATGGCTTGATTGTCTCCTGCAGCCTTGGCAAAATCTCCTCGGATAGTTCCTGGCAGAGCTTCTTCTGGACGAGTAGCACCCATCATGGTCCGCCAAGTTTCAATCACTTTCGGACCTGATAGAATGCCCACCACTACTGGTCCTGAGGTCATAAACTGACGGATAGGAGGATAAAAACTTTTTTCAACCAAGTCTTGATAGTGTTGGTCAATCAAAGCTTCTGAAACTGTTGAGCGTAGCTCTAATTTTTCGAGTTTGAAACCTCGTTGTTCCATTCTTTGCAGAATTTCGCCGACCAGCCCTCTTTTCACACCATCTGGCTTAATGATAAAGAATGTTTGTTCCATATGGACACCTCCTTGGCATTTTAGTTCTTCTATTCTACCATACTTTATGAAAAAGTTGGAAAATTTTCTGAAATAAAGCAAAGAGAACCCAAAGGTTCTCTTGTTTGCTTTTATTCTACTGTTTCTTCAACTTGGATTTCCACAACTTCCTCTACAGGAGCAAGTTCTGCCTCTTCTTGT
Organism: Streptococcus sp. HMSC062H02; assembly: GCF_001813005.1. Taxonomy (GTDB): domain Bacteria; phylum Bacillota; class Bacilli; order Lactobacillales; family Streptococcaceae; genus Streptococcus; species Streptococcus oralis_S. Next base: position 227,516 of record NZ_KV811090.1, on the reverse strand, counting down.
TCTGGAGTCAGATATTCTGCTTCATTGATAGCTTGTGGTTCAAGGTTACGGTAGCGAGCCATACCAGTACCAGCTGGGATGATCTTACCGATGATAACATTTTCCTTGAGTCCAAGGAGATGATCTTTCTTACCACGGATGGCTGCATCTGTAAGGACACGAGTTGTTTCCTGGAAGGAAGCCGCTGACAAGAAACTATTTGTTTCAAGTGAGGCTTTGGTGATTCCCATAAGAACTGGACGACCAGTCGCTGGAACTCCACCTGCGATAAGAACATCCTTGTTGGCATCTGTAAAGTCGTTGATGTCCATGAGAGTACCCATAAGAAGATCTGTGTCACCTGGATCCATGACACGAACTTTACGGATCATTTGACGAACCATTACCTCGATGTGTTTGTCACCGATTTCTACCCCTTGGCTACGGTAAACTTTTTGTACTTCACCGAGGAGGTAGGTTTCAACTGACAAGACATCACGAACAGCAAGGAGACGTTTTGGTTGGATAGAACCTTCTGTCAATGCTGCACCGCGAGAGACTTGGTCTCCAACTTCGACACGCATACGTGCTGTAAATGGAACCACGTACTCACCTTCGCCAGTTTCACCCTTAACAAAGACTTTCTTGGTACGAGTTGACGCGTCTTCTTCGATAGCTGTAACTTGTCCTTTGACCTCTGTGATGACCGCTTCCCCTTTAGGATTGCGGGCTTCAAAGATTTCTTGGACACGAGGAAGACCCTGAGTGATATCGGTATTTGAGGCAACCCCACCCGTGTGGAAGGTACGCATTGTAAGCTGTGTACCAGGTTCCCCGATAGATTGGGCAGCGATTGTACCAACTGCTTCACCAACTTCAACCGCATCACCAGTCGCCAAGTTGATACCGTAACAGTGACGGCAGACGCCATGACGAGTGTTACATGTAAATACAGAGCGGATAGTCACTTCTTCCACACCAGCATTGACAATTTCACGCGCCTTGTCTTCCGTAATCAACTCATTTGGACCGATGATCACTGCACCAGTTTCTGGATGTTTAACAGTTTTCTTAGTATAACGACCATTGAGACGTTCTTCGAGAGACTCGATCATCTCTTTTCCTTCTGCGATAGAGCGGATCAAGAGACCACGGTCTGTTCCACAATCGTCCTCACGGATGATCACATCTTGGGCAACGTCAACCAAACGACGAGTCAAGTAACCTGAGTCGGCTGTCTTAAGGGCCGTATCGGTCATACCTTTACGGGCACCGTGAGTTGAGAAGAACATTTCGAGTACTGACAAACCTTCGCGGAAGTTTGAAAGGATTGGCAATTCCATGATACGTCCGTTCGGAGCGGCCATCAGACCACGCATACCGGCAAGCTGTGAGAAGTTTGAAATGTTACCACGAGCTCCAGAGTCCATCATCATAACGATTGGGTTCTTAGGATCTTGGTTGGCAACCAAACGTTTCTCCAATTTTTCACGGGCTGCACGCCATTCAGCTGTAACAGCGTTGTAGCGCTCGTCGTCTGTGATCATACCACGACGGAATTGTTTGGTGATTTGTTCTACACGTTTGTGTGATTCTTCGATGATTTCAGCCTTGTCTTCAACGACTGGGATATCGGCAATACCCACTGTCAAACCTGCAAGAGTTGAGTGGTGGTATCCGAGGTTCTTCATGCGGTCAAGTAGGGCAGAAGTTTCTGTCGTACGGAAACGTTTGAAGATTTCAGCGATGATATTTCCAAGATTTTTCTTCTTGAATGGAGGGTTGAGTTCAAGATTACTGATTGCTTCCTTGATATCTCCACCTAGTGGCAAGAAGTATTTAGCTGGAACACCTTCTGTTAAGTTGGCATTTGTTGGTTCTTGCAAGTAAGGCAGACCCTCTGGCATGATGTCGTTGAAGAGGATTTTACCAACTGTTGTCAGCAAGACCTTGTGTTTTTGCTCTTCTGTCCATGGTTTGTTAAGGCTGTCTGTTGCAATACCAACACGTGAGTGGAGGTGAACATAACCATTACGGTAAGCCATAACCGCTTCGTCACGGTCTTTGAAGACCATTCCTTCCCCTTCACGACCAGCTTCTTCCATGGTCAAGTAGTAGTTACCCAAAACCATGTCCTGAGATGGAGTAACAACTGGTTTACCATCTTTCGGGTTCAAGATATGCTCAGCAGCCAACATCAAGATACGAGCTTCTGCTTGAGCTTCTTCTGAAAGCGGTACGTGGATGGCCATTTGGTCCCCGTCAAAGTCGGCATTATAGGCTTCACAGACAAGTGGGTGCAAGCGAAGAGCCTTACCATCAATCAAGACTGGCTCGAAGGCTTGGATCCCCAAACGGTGAAGGGTCGGTGCGCGGTTCAAAAGTACTGGGTGTTCTTTGATTACTTCTTCAAGAATATCCCAGATACGTTCGTCTCCGCGTTCCACCAAGCGTTTAGCCGCTTTGACGTTCTGCACGATGTCGCGCGCAACGATTTCACGCATCACAAATGGTTTAAAGAGCTCAATCGCCATTTCACGTGGCACACCACATTGGTACATCTTAAGAGTTGGACCAACGGCGATAACGGAACGTCCTGAGAAGTCAACACGTTTTCCGAGCAAGTTTTGACGGAAGCGCCCTTGTTTCCCTTTAAGCATGTGGCTCAATGATTTCAGTGGACGGCTACCTGGTCCTGTGATTGGACGACCACGACGACCGTTGTCAATCAAAGCGTCAACCGCTTCTTGCAGCATACGCTTCTCATTTTGAACGATGATACCTGGTGCATTCAACTCAAGCAAACGAGCCAAACGGTTATTACGGTTGATAACACGGCGGTAAAGGTCGTTCAAGTCAGATGAGGCAAAACGGCCACCATCCAACTGCAACATTGGACGAAGATCTGGTGGAATAACTGGAAGAATGTTGAGAATCATCCATTCAGGTTTATTTCCAGACTTGTAAAAGGCATCCAAAACATCCAAACGACGGATAGCTTTGACACGTTTTTGTCCAGTAGCTGTTTTCAACTCTTCTTTGAGTTCGGCAATTTCTTTTTCAAGATCTACTTGTTTCAAAAGGTCTTGGATGGCTTCGGCACCCATCTTGGCAACGAATGAACCATAACCATACTCACGCAAGCGCTCACGGTATTCGCGCTCTGTCATGATAGACTTGTGCTCAAGTGGTGTATCCTTCGGATCAATCACCACATAAGCCGCAAAGTAGATAACTTCCTCGAGGGCACGAGGACTCATATCAAGGGTCAAGCCCATACGGCTTGGAATCCCCTTGAAATACCAGATGTGAGATACAGGAGCCTTCAACTCGATGTGCCCCATACGCTCACGACGAACTTTCGTACGCGTTACTTCAACCCCACAGCGGTCACAAACAATCCCTCTGTAACGAATGCGTTTGTACTTACCACAAGCACATTCCCAGTCCTTTGTTGGACCAAAGATGACTTCGTCAAAGAGTCCTTCACGTTCTGGTTTCAAGGTACGGTAATTGATTGTTTCAGGTTTTTTGACTTCTCCATAAGACCATGAACGGACTTTGCTTGGAGAAGCTAGGGTGATTTGCATACTTTTAAAACGATTTACATCAACCACTATTTCTTCCCTTTCTATTCTAAATGAACTGCTTATTCTTGTTCAGCAGCTTCTTCTGTTGCTTCCGCTTTTGTTGCTTTCTCAGCTTCTTCAGCTTCAAAGGCTGCTTTAGCCTCTTGGGCTGCTTTTTCGCGGGCTTTTTCAAGGTCATCTACGTGGATGACATCTTCGTCCATTCCTTCATCCAAGTCGCGAAGTTCCACTTCTTGATCATCTTCGTCAAGGACACGCATGTCAAGACCAAGAGATTGCAATTCTTTTACAAGAACTCGGAAGGATTCTGGAACACCTGGTTTTGGAATTGGTTTTCCTTTTGTAATAGCTTCATAAGCTTTCAAACGTCCGTTGATATCGTCAGACTTGTATGTCAAGATTTCTTGGAGAACATTTGACGCACCGTAGGCTTCAAGAGCCCAAACTTCCATCTCACCGAAACGTTGTCCACCAAACTGAGCTTTACCTCCGAGTGGTTGTTGGGTGACGGTTGAGTATGGTCCGACTGAACGCGCGTGCAATTTATCATCAACCATGTGGTGGAGTTTGATCATGTACATGACACCAACTGATACACGGTTGTCAAACGGCTCACCTGTACGTCCATCGTAAAGGATTGTTTTGGCATCGCTATCCATACCTGCTTCTTTAACAGTGTCCCAAAGGTCTTCAGAACTTGCTCCGTCAAAGACTGGTGTTGCGATGTGGATACCAAGAGTACGGGCTGCCATACCAAGGTGAAGTTCCATAACCTGACCGATATTCATACGTGATGGTACCCCAAGTGGATTCAACATGATGTCGACTGGAGTTCCGTCTGGAAGGTAAGGCATGTCTTCTACAGGAACGATACGAGAGACAACCCCTTTGTTTCCGTGACGTCCGGCCATCTTATCTCCGACCTTGATCTTACGTTTTTGAGCGATGTAGACGCGAACCAGCATGTTAACACCTGATTGCAACTCATCACCATTTGCACGTGTAAAGATCTTAACATCACGAACGACACCATCGGCACCGTGAGGTACTCGAAGAGAAGTATCACGCACTTCACGAGACTTGTCTCCGAAGATAGCGTGCAAGAGACGTTCTTCAGCTGAAAGGTCTTTCTCACCCTTAGGTGTGACTTTACCTACAAGGATATCTCCTTCTTTAACCTCAGCACCGATACGGATAATACCCATTTCGTCAAGGTCTTTAAGAGCATCTTCACCAACGTTTGGAATTTCACGAGTAATTTCTTCAGGCCCAAGCTTTGTATCGCGGGTTTCTGATTCGTATTCTTCGAGGTGGACAGATGTGTAGACATCGTCTTTGACCAAGCGTTCGCTCATGATAACGGCATCCTCGAAGTTGTAACCTTCCCATGTCATGTAGGCAACGATCGGGTTTTGTCCAAGCGCCATTTCCCCTTTTTCCATAGAAGGTCCGTCAGCGATAAAGTCGCCTTTTTCAACGACATCGCCAACTTTAACAAGTGTACGTTGGTTATAAGCAGTACCTGAGTTTGAACGACGGAATTTTTGGATGTGGTAAACGTCCAATGAACCATCTTCGCGGCGTACTTCTACCTTGTCAGCATCTGCGTATGTAACTTTACCATCATACTGAGCAATAACAGCCGCTCCAGAATCATGAGCTGCTTGGTATTCCATACCAGTACCAACGTAAGGTGCTTTTGGATCAATCAAAGGCACAGCCTGACGTTGCATGTTGGCACCCATAAGGGCACGGTTGGAGTCATCGTTTTCCAAGAAAGGAATACATGCTGTCGCAACGGCAACTACCTGTTTTGGTGACACGTCCATATAGTCAACCACTTCTGCTGGGTACTCCTGGTTGACCCCTTGGTGACGTCCCATGACAACTTTCTCAGCAAAAGTACCGTCTTCGTTGAGGCGAGAGTTGGCCTGCGCTACAGTAAATTCATCTTCTTCATCGGCTGTCAACCAAACGATTTCGTTTGTGACTACACCTGTTTCACGGTCAACCTTACGGTATGGTGTTTGAACAAATCCATACTTATTCAAGTGTCCGTAAGATGACAAGTTATTGATCAAACCGATGTTAGGTCCTTCAGGTGTCTCGATTGGACACATACGACCATAGTGAGTATAGTGCACGTCACGTACTTCATATCCTGCACGGTCACGTGTCAAACCACCAGGTCCTAAGGCTGACAAACGACGTTTGTGAGACAACTCAGAAAGCGGGTTGTGTTGGTCCATGAACTGTGACAACTGTGATGAACCAAAGAATTCTTTAACTGCAGCTGTTACAGGACGGATGTTGATGATTTGTTGTGGTGTTAAAACTTCATTGTCCTGAACAGACATGCGTTCACGGACATTACGTTCCATACGAGAAAGTCCAAGACGTACTTGGTTGGCAAGCAATTCACCAACTGCACGGATACGACGGTTTCCAAGGTGGTCGATATCATCCACACGTCCGATACCTTCTGCCAAGTTAAGGAAGTAGCTCATCTCTGCAAGGATATCCGCAGGAGTTACAACACGAACCTTGTCGTCTGGATTGGCATTTCCGATGATGGTTACAACACGGTCTGGATCCGTTGGAGCAACAACCTTGAATTTTTGAAGCACAACTGGTTCTGTCAAAACAGCTGCATCGTTTGGAATATAAACAATCTTGTTCAAGTCTCCATCCAAGTGACTCTCGATACTTTCAATCACGCTACGAGTCATAACGGTACCAGCTTCTACCAAGATTTCACCAGTTTCAGGATCTACCAATGGCTCAGCGATGGTTTGGTTGAGCAAGCGTGTTTTAACGTTGAGTTTTTTATTGATCTTGTAACGACCAACAGCTGCCAAATCGTAGCGGCGTGGGTCAAAGAAACGAGCTACAAGCAAGCTACGTGAGCTTTCAGCAGTCTTAGGCTCACCTGGACGAAGGCGTTCGTAGATTTCTTTCAAGGCTTCGTCTGTACGAGAGTCCATTGGATTCTTGTGGATATCTTTTTCAACAGTATTGCGAACCAATTCGCTGTCACCAAAGATATCAAAGATTTCATCATCACCAGAGAAACCAAGCGCACGAACCAAGGTCGTAAATGGAATCTTACGAGTACGGTCGATACGAGTATGAGCGATGTCTTTTGAGTCGCTTTCAAGTTCCAACCAAGCTCCACGGTTAGGGATAACAGTAGAACCGTAGCCTACTTTACCGTTCTTGTCTACTTTGTCGTTAAAGTAAACACCTGGTGAGCGGACCAACTGAGAAACGATAATACGTTCACCACCATTGATGATGAAAGTACCCATTTCGGTCATGATTGGGAAATCACCAAAGAAGACTTCTTGGGTCTTGATTTCGCCTGTTTCTTTATTGATCAAGCGGAAGGTTACAAAAATTGGTGCTGAGTAGCTAGCATCGTGGATACGAGCTTCTTCTAGCGTGTATTTTGGTTCCTTGATTTCATAGCCAACAAATTCCAACTCCATTGTGTCTGTGAAGTTTGAAATTGGCAATACATCTTCAAATACTTCCTTAAGACCGTGATCTAGGAAATCTTTGAATGAATCCGTTTGAATTTCAATCAAATTTGGTAAGTCAAGAACTTCTTTGATTCTTGAAAAACTACGACGGGTACGATGTTTCCCGTATTGAACGTCATGTCCTGCCAAGATGATTCTCCTTTGTAAATAAATTCCAAGCCTTGTCAATCAGGCTTTTCTAATCGTCATATGGTTTTTAAAACCCCTATCACCGTGTCCCTTTGACGAATTTTCAGAATCTTTAAATTTTTGTTACAAGCACTCAAAAACCTGAAAAAAAGCACAAAAAGAGCAGCTAAATCTGACTTTTTCAGAAGATTTAACTGCTGTGAGCCTTGTCTGGACAATATTTCAGACAAAACCTACGACAAATGATTACTCATATTATACCTTATTTAGCTAGATTTTTCAAGGTTTTTTACTATTTTTTTAAACAATCTTTTCCTATATATTATTTTAAAATTTCAAGAGAATGAAGCATTATATTTTCTCTTAAAATTTAGGAAAACGCTTGCACTAATGTTTACCTCGTGCTATACTGATAGAGAACAACTACACAAGGAGAATTGTGATGAAAAAGATCCCATCTCAAACTGAGAAAAAAATGATTTATGGTATCCGTTCCTTGAAGAACGGAACTGGTTCTGTCCTTATTGGTGCTAGCATTGTCCTGCTTTCTGCTACAATGCCAACTATTTCGGCTAACGAAAACCTGCCTCAAACTCAGGAAAATACCAGCGCTGTGACCAAGGCCCCTACTGAGACTGAAACGAGTCAAACTCAAAAGGAAACGCCTATTTCTGAACAAAAGAATGCAAACGCTTCCCTTGATTCTAAAAAAGAAGCTCCAGCTGTGGAAACTACTACAGCGCCAGAAACACCCAAAACAGAAGATGCTACTACAAGCCAGGCTAACAGCAAGGAAGAGAAAGTAGATACTAGCACTGCAACGCCAACTTCAGAACAAAAACCACAAGCTGACACATCCTCTGAAGAACCCATCGCAGACAACCACTTCCGTATCCATGTAAAAAAACTCCCTGAAGAGAACAAAGATTCTCAAGGTCTTTGGACTTGGGACGATGTTGAAAAGCCGTCTGAAAACTGGCCCAATGGAGCCAAGTCCTTCAAGGATGCCAAGCAAGATGACTACGGCTATTATCTAGATGTCAAACTCAAAAATGAGCAAGCCAAGAAAGTCAGCTTCCTCATCAACAATACCAAGGGGGATAACCTGACGGGAGACCGTTCTGTAGAGCGCCTCTCTCCAAAAATGAATGAGGCCTGGCTAGATGAAAACTACAAGGTATACAACTACCGCCCTCAGCCAGCAGGAACTATTCGTGTCAACTACTACCGCACCGACGGGAACTACGACAAAAAATCTCTTTGGTATTGGGGCGATGTCAAAAACCCAAGCAGTGGAGAATGGCCTGACGGTACTGACTTTACCGCAACTGGAAAATATGGACGTTACATTGACATTCCACTCAATGAAGCTGCGAGAGAATTTGGATTTTTATTACTAGACGAAAGCAAGAAAGGCGATGATGTGAAAATCAGAAAAGAAGATTATAAATTCACTAATCTAAAAAATCACAGTCAGATTTTCCTCAAAGATGATGACGAAACCATCTACACCAACCCCTACTATGTGCACGATATCCGCATGACTGGTGCCCAACACGTGGCTAAATCTCGTATCGAAAGCAGTTTTTCTACCCTAGTTGGAGCTAAGAAAGACGACATCCTCAAACACTCCAGCATCACTGATTACCAAGGGAATAAAGTAACTATCACAGACGTGGAAGTGGATGAGGCAGGTAAAAAAGTGACCTACATCGGCGACTTCTCTGACACTCAACACCCTTACACTGTCAGCTACAATTCAGACCGCTTTACCACACGTTCAAGCTGGCGCCTCAAGGATGAATCCTACAGTTACGATGGTCCACTCGGCGCAACTCTAAAAGAAGATGGCAAGCGTGTTGACCTCACCCTCTGGTCTCCAAGTGCTGATAAGGTTTCCGTTGTTGTCTATGACAAGAAAGACCCTGAAAAAGTAGTTGGAACTGTCGCCCTTGAAAAAGGAGAAAAAGGAACCTGGAAACAAACTCTGGATGCAAACTCTGGTCTCGGTATCAGCAACTACACTGGCTACTACTACCACTACCAAATCGAGCGCCAAGGTAAAACTGTCCTCGTTCTTGACCCTTATGCCAAATCATTAGCGGCTTGGAACAGTGACCTAGCAAAAACAGATACCGCTCATAAGGTCGCTAAAGCTGCCTTTGTCGATCCAGCGAAGTTAGGTCCGCAAGACTTGACCTATGGAAAGATTCGTAACTTCAAATCACGTGAAGATGCCGTTATCTACGAAGCTCATGTACGTGACTTCACTTCGGATCCTGCCATCGCAAAAGACTTGACCAAGCCATTTGGTACCTTTGAAGCCTTTATCGAAAAACTGGACTATCTCAAAGACTTGGGTGTGACCCACATCCAGCTCCTTCCAGTCTTGTCTTACTACTTTGTCAATGAATTGAAAAACCATGAACGTTTGTCTGCCTACGCTTCAAGCAACAGCAACTACAACTGGGGATATGACCCTCAAAACTACTTCTCCTTGACTGGTATGTACTCAAGCGATCCTAAGGATCCAGAAAAACGTATCGCAGAATTCAAAAACCTCATCAACGAAATCCACAAACGTGGCATGGGGGCTATCTTGGATGTGGTCTACAACCATACTGCCAATGTTGATATTTTTGAGGATATTGAGCCAAACTACTACCACTTTATGGATGCAGACGGAACTCCTCGTACCAGCTTTGGAGGTGGCCGTTTGGGAACTACCCACTACATGTCTAAACGTGTCTTGGTAGACTCCATCAAGTATCTGGTTGAAACCTACAAAGTAGATGGTTTCCGCTTCGATATGATGGGTGACCACGATGCAGCTTCTATCGAAGAAGCGTACAAAGCTGCACGCGCCCTCAATCCAAATCTTATCATGCTAGGTGAAGGCTGGAGAACCTATACTGGTGATGAAAATACGCCTGTACAACCTGCTGACCAAGATTGGATGAAGAAAACAGATACTGTTGCTGTCTTTTCAGACGACATCCGTAACAACCTCAAGTCTGGCTATCCAAACGAAGGTCAACCTGCCTTTATCACAGGTGGCAAACGCGATATCAATACCATCTTTAAAAATCTCATTGCCCAACCAACCAACTTTGAAGCAGACAACCCTGGAGATGTTATCCAGTATATCGCGGCCCATGATAACTTGACCCTCTTTGACATTATTGCTCAGTCTATCAAAAAAGACCCAAGCAAGGCTGAAAACTACGCTGAGATTCATCGCCGTTTGCGACTTGGAAACCTCATGGTCTTGACCGCTCAAGGAACTCCGTTTATCCACTCTGGTCAGGAATACGGACGTACCAAACAATTCCTTGATCCAGCCTATAAGAATCCTGTCTCAGAGGATAAGGTTCCAAACAAGTCTCACTTGTTGCGCGACAAGGACGGCAAGCCATTTGTCTATCCTTACTTTATCCATGACTCTTACGACTCTAGTGATGCTGTCAACAAGTTTGATTGGACCAAGGCAACAGATGGCAAAGCATATCCTGAAAATGTCAAGAGCCGTAACTACATGAAAGGATTGATCGCCCTTCGTCAATCGACAGATGCCTTCCGACTCAAGAGTCTGCAAGACATCAAAGAGCGCGTCCACCTCATTACTGTCCCAGGACAAAATGGCGTTGAAAAAGAAGATGTGACCATCGGCTACCAAATCACTGCTCCAAACGGCGATGTCTACGCAGTCTTTGTCAATGCAGATGATAAGGCCCGCGAATTCAACTTGGGGACTGCCTTTGCTCACTTGAGAAAGGCCGAAGTTCTCGCAGATGAAAACCAAGCAGGACCAGTAGGAATTGCTAACCCTCAAGGTCTCGAATGGACTGAAAAAGGCTTGAAATTGAACGCTCTCACTGCTGTCGTTCTCCGCTTGTCTCAAGGTGGTGCCATTGTCGCTCCAGCTGTGGAAGAAAAACCAGAATTTGACCTTTCTAGCTTGGAAGTCGAACCAGAACAAGGTCAAGCTCAAAACCTAGCAGCCAATCCTGAAACTCAAGAAACTGCTGCAGAGGCTCACTCTCAGAACCTCCTTCCAAACACAGGAACTGAGAGCAAATCCCTCCTTGCCCTTGCTGGATTCAGTATCCTTGCCCTTCTCGGACTTGGATGGTTGATAAAAAACAAGAAAAAGAAATAATGCTCAATGAAAATCAAAGAGTAAACTAGGAAGCTAATCGCAGGCTATTCAAAGCACAGCTTTGAGCTTGTAGATAAGGCGAAGCTGACGAGGTTTAAAGAGATTTTCGAAGAGTATAAACTAGCCCTCCTATAGAAAAACACCCCATGGTCAGAAGAATCTTCTAGTCATGGGGTGTTGTTTTTATGGTACACTTATCTATCAAATCATATATTCTACACTATAGGTTGCATCTGATAAGATACGAGCCAGGAACTGCTTGGTTCGTTCTTCTTGTGGACGACTAAAGAAATCGTGGGGATTATTCTCCTCTACGATACGGCCTCCGTCCATAAAAATAACGTGGTTGGCAACATCTCTAGCAAATCCCATCTCATGCGTGACGACCACCATGGTCACACCTTCTCCCGCCAACTGTTTCAGAACATCCAAAACATCTCCAACCAACTCAGGGTCTAGTGCTGATGTTGGTTCATCTAGCAAAATGACCTCGGGCTTGACGGCAATGGCACGCGCAATTCCTATTCGTTGTTGTTGCCCTCCAGATAGTTGTGAAGGGTAGTAGTCCTTATAGGCCAGTAAACCAACTTTTTCCAAGGCGGATTCTGCACGTTTTAGCGCTTCTTCCTTGGGAACTTTACGAGCCACGATTAGGCCTTCTAGAATATTTTCCAGAGCAGTTTTGTTTGCAAAGAGATTGTAGTGTTGGAAAACAAAAGCTGTTTTTTGGCGAATTTCTAGAATGTCTTTCTTGCTCAATTTGGCTAAGTCATAGGTCTTTCCTGCCAAGGTCAAACGGCCACTATCAGCTTTTTCTAAGTGGTTGAGACAACGGAGAAAGGTCGTTTTCCCCGAACCTGATGGTCCTAAAATAACGACGACATCCCCTTGGTTAACCTGGAGATTGACATCCTCCAGCACCTGCCTCTCTCCAAATGTTTTTGCGATATGTTCTACTTGTAACATCCTGTCCTCCTATACGAAACGCGCGCTAGATGCTTTTGCACTTTTTTCTTTTTTCACATAGCCTTTTTCCAGTAGGGAGAAGCCCCACTGAATCAAACCACAGATCAAAATATACTGCAAAAAGATCACAAAATAAGACTCAAAATACTGGTAACCGTAGGACGCTTCTACACGAGCAATAGCGGTGATGTCCTTGATAGTCATAACAAAGACCAGGGAGGTCCCTTTGACGATATTGATCACCAGATTGGCCAAGTTAGGCAAGGCTGAGCGCAAGGCTTGAGGAAAAACAATCCTTAGATAGGCCTGGGTCGTAGTCAAGCCAATCGCATGCGCTGCCTCTAGTTGTCCCTTGTCCACTGTCAAGATAGCTGAACGCAAAATCTCCGATAAACTCCCGACTGTCATCAAACTATAAATGATAAAGGCATAATAGAGAGGATCAAGCTTGAAAATATCAAAGTCACTTCCTATGCTTTTGAGAAATTGATTCAGCAGGCTTGGAAACAAACTATAAAAGAAGAGAATCAATAAAATCGGAGGAGTCGCTCGGATAAAGGCCAGATAGACCAGAGAAAAACTCCTCACACCTCGAACCTTGTAAATCTGCCCCAAGGCTAAAAATAGAGCTGGTAAAAAGCTTAAGACCATAGCCACAATCATGATAATCAAGGTGATTGGCACACCCTTCAAGGTCTCCAGAAAGGTCTTTACAATATAGTCTATATCCATTTCTTACCTCCCTTTTGTTTCCAAAGACTTCTCAAGCAAACGACTCAAGCTAGAAATAACCAAGGCAATCCCCCAATAAAGAAGCGCAACTGCCGTATAGGTTTCCAGAGAGTAGTTCCCTAAATTGCGACTGATCAAGAGATTCCCGGCCCCCATAACATCAACAAAACCAATCGTATAGGCCAAGGCAGCATCCCGCATGAGATTGAGAATAGCAGTTGTTATATTGGGAAGAGCAACTTGAAAAGCTTGAGGAAAAATGATTCTCCAAAAAGTCTGACTTGGAGTCAAACCAATACTAAGCCCGGCCTCTGTCTGCCCCTTTGGAATAGCTTGATAGGCCGCCTTGAAAACCTCGGCAACAATAGCCGCAAACAAGAGAATCATCGTCAAGAGAACAAAAATAGTTTTAGACCAGTTGTTGATATCCAAACCAAGCCACCATTTCAGAAATTCTGGCAAGCCATAAAAGACTAGAAAAAGCAAGACAATCGGCGGTGTACAACGTAGGGTAAAGATATAGCCTTTGGAAATCGCTGCAAAACTCTTGTCTTCTCCTACTTGCGCCCAGGCCAAGAGACCTCCAAAAAGGGAACCAAGAAGAGTGGTAAAAAAGAGAATGAACAAGGTCATAGGAAGTGCCTGCCATAAGGTCGGCAAAAACTGAAAGACCTTGGAAAAATCATAAGAAACCATGCAAAACCCTTTCTAGTCTTGGAATTTCTGGTCTAGTCTTTGTCTACATAACTAAAGACATCTTCTTTAAAGTATTGCTGAGATAACTTAGCTAGCGTTCCATCTTCTTTCAACTCTTTGATTGCTTTTTCATATTCTTTAGCGAATTTCTCACCCTTTTCATCATGGTGAATCAAGGGATAAGTTGGAATGCCCTTGTATGGGAACCAGCTGAGTTTATCCGCATATTGGTGGTAAGGGCCATCTTCTGCGGTAACTGCTTTTTCAAAGGACAGTTTGATATCAAAGAAGGCGTCATAACGTCCTTCTAAGACCCAGGCATAGGCATCTGCTACTTTAAAGGATTCTGCTGCTGTTAGCTCAATCGGTGCGTCCTGATGTTTTTCATTGTAGCTGGTGATAACATTCCATTGAGCATTCTGTGGAGAGATGGGAACCAATTTCCCTTTATTCTTAGCAAAGTCATCAATGGTTTTGTATTTCTGTTCATCTTCTTTTCTGACAGTAAATCCGATGATGCTCGCTCCGACTGGTTCAGATGGAATGACAAACTTTTTAGCTCGTTCATCTGTGTACCAAGCTCCCTTGGTTCCGATGTCATACTTGCCTGATTCCAGACCAATCAAGAGGTCGTCATCACTGGTGCCCGTATATTCAAATTGATAGTTTGCCAACTTCTCATCAACAGCCTTCAAAACAGCTACTTCATAACCATCTGATTCCCCTTTTTCATTGACAAAGTCATAAGGCACATAGTTTTGTGTATGGGCAACCTTCAAGGTTATGACTTCAGCAGACGAAGCTGTTTCTCCCTCCTTGGCTGGATCGCCAGCTAAACTTCTCCCGATAATCGTCGCCCCAATTACTGCAACAACTGCTACACCACCGATAATCCATGCTTTTTTACTCATCTTTTTCTCCTTTAGTTTTCAAGCGCTTCTCTCACCCACTGGATACGTTCAACTGCGATATCACTTGGAATGGTACAATCTGCCCCAAGTACCAAGCCCTGTTCCCCAGCTTCTGCAACTAGTTTCTTTGCCTCAGCCTGAATGGCATCCTTGCTACCAGTATACAGCAAGCCTGTCTTACCATTTTCGAATCCTCCAAGAACCGTACGTCCCTTGAAAATCTCACGACCTTCCTTGAGAGTGATTCCCTCTGGTCCTACAGCCCAGTTAAAGACTTGGGCTGGGTAGTCTGCAAAAAGATGAATATCATTTCGCGCTCCCTCGTAGCCACAGATATGAAGAACAGTGACGCCACCAACAGCACTAGCTGCTTCCAGAACCGTTATCTCGCTAGGGGCAATGACGACTTGATAATCTGCTGCCGACACTCGTTGATCTTGGATACTCTGCACGCTGAGATAGATTCCATCAGCACCAGCCTCTTCGATGACAGCTCGACTGAGACTCGCAATATCTTCTGCAATCACATCCAACACCTTTTTAAGGGCTTCAGGATCTTCCACCAGAAAGTCTGCAATAAGGTCATCGCCACCAGACACTTCCCCAAGCAGCCACTTGAGATAGGTCACAGGAGCAAAAATATTGTAAATCGCAACAATATCTTCTGTAAATTCTTGCTTGATTTTCTTAACCAAGTCCACCTGCTCTTTTATCCAAGCATGATCTGGTCCGAGTGGTTGAATGGTTGCCAATTCTTGAAGTGATTTGTCTTTGGCAATCGCTGGATTTGGATAAGCAAAGTAGCCATCACTCATGAGTTTGATAAAGTCTGGCTGAACTTCTCGGATAAAGCGCTTATGGCCCTCAATATTCTTCTCGATAATGACTGGATTTGAGAAACCGTGTAGCCATTCGTCTTCGGATGTGGAATGGTGCCAAAAGCCAACTGGCACACGATCAACCTTTTCACCTTTAAATGCTTTTAAAACCCATTCTTTTTTTTCTGACATTCTTATTCTCCATTTCTTACTTTTTCAACTAATAAACTGCTTGCGATATCATTCGAGCGTAGAAAGGGGAGACTGGACTTGGAAAAATCCTGAACTCCATGACATCTCTCTCCATTTTTGCAGTGCTGATTTTTTACGACGCTTATGGCAACCAAGGCCAGCAAACCGACAACTGCAATGAAGATGCCCCATCTTTTACTTTTCATAGCTCCTCCTTTTAGAGAACAGCTGCCTGCCGAATCCAGTCCAACCTCTCTAAGTCAAAGTCATCTGGAACAGTACAGTCAGCTCCCAGAAGAACGCCTTTACTACCAGCTTCAGCCAGCAACCGTCTTGTTTCATCTTGCAATTCCGCCTTGGAACCTTGATAAAGCAAGCTTTTCTTGCCGTTTTCAAATCCACCTAAAACGGCCTTGCCTGGAAACAACTCCTGCCCCTGTGTCAAACTAACATCCTCATGGTGGGTCGCCCAGTTGACCACTTGAGCTGGATAGTCCTTAAATATCGTCACATCATTGCTCGCACCTTCAAAACCACAGATATGGAGGATATTGGTCCCACCCACCTGATTAGCTGCCTCCAAAATCGCTATATTGCTCGGTTCGATATAGGTTTGGTAGAGTGCTGGTGTGATGCGCTCATCTTGAATTTCCTGGGTACTGAGGTAAATCCCGTCAACACCGCCTTGCTGGATGATTTTCTGAGTTAGGATAGCAATATCTCCTGCAATCACGTCTAGAATAGCTCTAAATTGCTCAGGATTTTCAAGCAATAGATCAGCTACTTCCCTATCTCCTCGAGAAGTTTCTGTGCGGAACCAGCGCTTGAGGTAGGAGATTGGTGAAAAGATATTGTAGAAAGAAGCAATCTCTTCGGTAAAGGTCTCTCGAATCGATTGTACCACTTCCACCTGTTGCTGAATCCATGGGTGTTCCTCACCAATCGACTCAATAGAAGTCAGCTCCCGAATGCTTGCAATCTTAGGATTATAGACATTACTTGGATAAAGGAAAAAACCATCGCTCATAATTTTGACAAAATCAGGGCGAATCCTTTCCACATAGCTGCGATGCCCATCAACACTTTTTTGAAAGATACGTGGATTATTTAATCCCTGCCCCTTTTCTTCGAGTGTTACAAAATGAAACCAAAATCCGACAGGAACTCTTTCCACTTCATCGCCTCGAATCGCTCTAAAGACTAAATCTCTTTTGCTTGCCATACCTCTCTCCTTCCATTTGGATTGAAACCATCTTACCACTCCTTTTCCCCTTTTCCCAATATATATTGACTATCAACTCGATTGGAAATTTTTATATCTATAAAGAAAAAAATCCCTGAAAAGCTTGATGTTACTAGCCTTTCAAAGATTCTCTTTATTTTCATCTATTTTTCAAAAAGGAGCTGATATAGATTTTCTATCAAGTCGATTGGATTTTTTTATATCCATCTTCATTCCAAAATTAAGTACATAATTTTATCCTAATACCAAATTACTACTGAAAAATTTATTTTCTCTCGATATTTCCTTGCACAAATCCCATGAAAACGCTACAATATTAATAGACTATTATTAGGAGGATGGGATTATGAAAATATCCAAAGTTACCATTACAATTGCTTCTACACTTACTTCCGTCATTTTACTGACTGGCTGTGGTACAAATTCGGCAAATTCACAGACAACACAAAGTAGTACATCTGATAATCAGGTTACAATGACCTATGATCAGTTGCGTTCAAGAGAAAATACTATGTCAACTCTTTGGTATCAAAAAGCAGCTGAAACCAAGGCACTCTATCTACAAGGTTACAATGTCGCTACTGATCGTTTGAAAGAACTACTAAAAACACAGACAGATAAACCCTACTCTATCGTTTTGGACTTGGACGAAACTGTATTAGACAATAGCCCTTATCAAGCGCAAAATGTCAAAGACGGAACAGCATTTACCCCAGAAAACTGGGATGTCTGGGTAAAAAAAGCCGCAGCCAAGGCTGTACCAGGTGCTAAAGACTTTCTCCAATTTGCAGACCAAAACGGTGTCCAAATTTACTATGTATCTGACCGCACGATAGATCAGGTAGATGATACGATCAAAAACCTAGAAAACGAAGGAATTCCTGTACAAAGCCGCGATCATCTCATGTTCTTAGAAAAAGGCGTCAAATCTAAAGAAGGTCGTAGACAAGCAGTCCAAGAAAAAACCAACTTAGTCATGCTACTAGGAGACAATCTTGTGGACTTTGCAGAGTTTTCAAAGACCTCTGAAACTGAGCGCAACCAAAAATTAGAGGAATTACAAAAAGAGTTTGGTGAGAAATTCATCATTTTCCCTAACCCAATGTACGGATCATGGGAAAGCACTGTTTACAATGGTAATAAATTGGATGCCAAGGGTCAAACTGAAGAGCGACAAAAAAACTTACAAGGTTTTGATAAATAAAATAAGAGAGCTATCTACCAGTTTACACCAACCACAAGATATCGTATTTGTGAGAATATCAAAAAAGACGATTTCCAAGCGGAAATCGTCTTTTTTACTATTTTATCTTGTACTTGGTATAAACTAGTATATATTCCACTAGATAGTATGCTCTATCACTTGTACCACTTCCACCTGTTGCTGAATCCATGGGTGTTCCTCACCAATCGACTCAACTGATTGAATTTTTTTATAACCCCTCTTTCATGGCAAAGTATGCTCGTACTTTTGGAGCCACTTGTGTGCCGAAGAGTTCAATAGCTCTCAAAACTTGATCATGTGGCATAGAACCAAGCGGTAGATGGAGCATGAAACGGTCCAAGTCTAAATCCTCAATCATGCGAATCAATTTTTCTGCCACCTGATCTGGATTGCCCACAAACATGGCACCATTTGGTCCAACTTGCTCCAAATATTGCTCATAGGTCAACTCCTGCCAGTGCGGACGGTCCTTGGAAATTGCATCCACCACTTGCTTGGTCGGATGGAAATAATCTTTGACAGCCTGCTCGCCATCTTCCGAAATCCAGCCCCAAGAATGAGCACCCACTTTCAGGTCTTTCTCCGCATGACCGGCTTCCCTACCAATCTCACGATAAGCTTGAATCAGCTTTTTAAAATAACGTGGATTGCCACCGATAATGGCATAGACAATCGGCAACCCCGCCTGAGCAATCTTCACTGTTGACTCTACATGACCTCCTGTCGCCACCCACAATGGCAATTTGTCCTGAACAGGACGAGGATAGACTTCTTTTCCAGTGATGCTTTGAGTCAATTGTCCCTGCCAGTTCACTTTGGTGCTTTCATTTGCCAGCTGAAGCAGGTCTAACTTTTCATCAAAAAGAGCTTCATAGTCTTTCAAGTCATAGCCAAACAGAGGGAAGGATTCGGTAAATGAACCACGACCTGCCATAATCTCTGCCCGTCCATTTGACAAGGCATCGATGGTGGCATATTGTTGGAACAAGCGAATCGGATCCATACTCGAGAGAATGCTGACTGCACTGGTCAAACGAATCTTCTTGGTATTGACTGCCCCAGCTGCAAGAACAAGCTCTGGCGCCGATACCGCAAAGTCCTCCCGATGATGCTCCCCAATCCCGTACACATCCAAGCCAACCTTATCAGCCAGCTCTATCTCTGCCACCAACTGACGAATGCGTTCATCATGATTGTAAATCTGCCCAGTCGCTTCCAGAGCGGTTGTTTCACCAAATGTTGAAATCCCTAATTCTACCATCCTGTTTCCTCGCTATCTCTTTTAGTTTTAGGGTATTTTAGCACTAATTAGTTTTATTTTCAATGAATTTGCTCATTAGAAAAAGCCTAGATGAACTAGACTTTCTTAGTTTATTCTACTGTTACTGACTTGGCAAGGTTACGTGGTTTGTCCACATCAAGGCCACGGTGTAGCGTTGCGAAGTAGGCAACCAATTGAGTTGGCACGACCATTGAGATTGGTGAGAGGTAAGGGTGAACGGTCGTCAGAACGATATCGTCTGTCTCTTTAGCAACATTTTCTTCTGCGATAGTGAGAACCTTAGCACCACGGGCTGCAACCTCTTGGATATTTCCACGAGTGTGGTTAGCAAGGACTGGATCTGACAAGAGGGCCAAGACAGGGGTTCCCTCTTCAATCAAGGCAATGGTTCCGTGCTTGAGTTCTCCTGCCGCAAAACCTTCACACTGGATGTAAGAAATCTCTTTGAGCTTAAGACTCGCTTCCATGGCTACATAGTAATCCTGACCACGTCCGATGTAAAAGGCGTTGCGAGTAGTTTCAAGAAGCTCACGAACCTTGGCATCAATGGTTTCTTTTTCTGAAAGAGTTGATTCGATAGACTGAGCTACGATTGACAACTCATGAACCAGGTCAAAGGCTTGGGCTTTGGCATTGCCATTTGCTTCTCCGACAGCTTTTGCAAGGAAGGCAAGTGCTGCGATTTGTGCTGTATAGGCCTTGGTTGCTCAAAACAGTGTTTTGAGGTTGTGGATAGAACTGACGAAGTCAGTAACCATACTTACAGCAAGGTGAAGCTGACGTGGTTTGAAGAGATTTTCGAAAAAGATTAAATATACTCTACAATTTGATCAATCAATTCTTGGTCTTCTAAACCTGTAACTTGTATAACAACATCTTTGACTGATTGTTTAGCCAGCAATTCACCTAATCGAACACTTTCTTCATCATTTACATCTCGATAGTCAAAGACATAGCCAACTGTTTTAAGTAGGTTTTCATATGACAAACCGAGTTCTTTCAATTCACGTATCGGCCGGATGAATCGCTCATTATAGCCTAATTTTCGGATTGGAGTACGAGCTACTCGACTAACCTCATCCACTATGAAAGGATTTTCAAACCGTTCTATAATGACTTTGTGATAATTCTCCAATTCTTTTTTATCAAAGTTCCATTTGGCAATCAAGAGACTCCGAATTTCAGCTAAAACGGATTCAATCTGAGACTTGATAGCAGGATTCTGAAGAGCTTCCAAAATTGTCTTGGCACCATAATGTGCACCAATGTAAGCTGAAGTTGCATGTCCAGAATTGACTGAAAAAAGTTTTCGCTCAATAAAAGGTTCTAAATCTTCTTCATAATGCACATCTTCTAGACGTAAATCTGGATTTTTAAGACGCTTAGTTTCCACAACCCATTCATTAAAGGGCTCGACCACAACAAAAAGAGGATCTTCGTGACTTTGTGCTGGAACAATCCTGTCTACTGCAGCATTTGGAAAACCTATGCAGTTCTCAGCAAATGTCAAACCTTCCGGACTTAAATGTTTCTTGACTTCTTGATAAAGAAATTGAGAACCACCAATCATATTTTCACAAGCCATAACATCCAATGCTTGCGTATTTCCTGCAGCCCGTCGAGCTTCTATTCCCTTAGCTAGAAGTTCAGCGATAAAAGGGAGTATATTAGGTCCGATTGCAGTAGTAACGATATTCGCCTTTTGAATCGCTTCAATAACTTGCTCAGGATGTTCCTTACTATTAATGCCAGCCACATTAGCTATCTCTATGCGGGGCTGTCCTTCCTGTGCAATTTCAATTTCATACTTGCTCTTTTCATTTAGAGCATGAATTATCTGATTATTGACATCCACAAAGTCAATATGAAAACCATTTTTGAATAGAATTTCGCCTATAAAACCTCGACCGATATTGCCGGCACCAAAATGAACAGCATGTTTCATTGAATTTCTCCTTTTCTTGTTTGAGTGACATATATACTAGATGACAAATGAAGAAATTCAATTATTCAACAGCATCAAGTAAGCGCAATACTTGCTCTTCTGACTGAGCATCTGCTAGTTTAAGAACATTATCTACATCTGCACAGAAGATAGAAATTTTCTGAATAATTTCTAAGTGTTCATTACCAATACCAGCAATACCAAAAAGAACCGTTGCCACTTGAGTGTTAGATTCATTCCCAAAATCAACCCCTCTTGGGACTTGAACGACTGTAATACCAGACTTGAGGACATCCTTTTTCGCTGCATCTGTTCCATGCGGTATGGCGATAAAGTTACCCATATAAACAGATAGCTCTTTATCACGCTCAATCATGGCTTCAATATAGTTTTCATTAACATATCCACCCTCATAAAGAACTTGCCCACAATAACGGATAGCTTCCTCCTTGTTAGAAAATTGTTTATCAAGCTTAATCAAATGTTTTTCAAGTTTCATATTAGTTCTCCAATTTCTTAATTTTTTCGTTAAAAATAGTATTTAGCATCTGATAAATAATGGATTGATTTCCCGTCTTGTAAATCTCTGTATAAAGATGATTTTCAATAATCGACTGACTGATAGCTGTCATTAAATCTCTCACTTCCTCGCTAGCCTCTTTAGACATTAGCATTAACAGACACCTTTTGACCTCTTCTTTCTCTCGTTTCATTGACAATGCAGAGATAGGTAGTTTGAGTTCAAACATAGTAAAACTATTTGTTGTTACTTTGCTAGACTGACTATGTAAAAGCACCAGACCAGTATTAGGAATAGCCATAGGACTATTCTGGAAGTGAGATAGCAGTTTTCTTGTTAGGTAATTTCTGTCACTTACATTCTTCTGATATTGGATAATTTGTTCTACTGTATGCTCAAATGATTGATTATTCTCCAGTTGAACCAATTCAAATTGACTCAAAAGTTGACTGCTAGATATCAAATAATCTTGCAAGTCATAACTTTTCTCTGGGGCGATAGCATCACGCGCGACAATTGTACGATGTGCCTGTACATACTGAAGCCGTTCCTGCAATTCAAGCAATTCCTTGACGGTTGGAAAACTAGAAATTACATCGATTTCCTGATTAGGCAGCGGCTTGGTAGATAAAATATAATCATACTGACTGAGATCAATACTGTGGTAATCTACTAGAGACTGAATATCTATACACTCTACAAAAGGAGCAACACTCTTAATTTTACTGACTAACAAATCTCTAGTGACCCGACGTTCGTCCGTTAAAAGCAAAATACGGACTGGATAAATCTCTGGACTACGGCCTAAGCTAGAGATAAAATGCAGGGCAATCATGCCATACTCATACTCTGTATGAAGATATTTCGGAAAAATATCATTCACCAAAAGACTAATGACTGTATAAAGAAATTTATTCCTTTCAACTAAAAGCTGGACAGATTCTGGCAAATTTTCACCCTGAAAAAGGATTGGGACGCCTAAACTGAGTCGAATATGATGGAAAAGAAAATTAAATAAAACCTTGTCCTTAAAAAAGTCAATCTTGGTGTACATAGAAACCGTATCAATCAGATTTGAAATATTGTAGAAAAATTCACCATCAAATTTCTCCGTAAAGAGCGGATTTTCCTGACGTTTAATGATTAATTCATCCAAGATGCTAGCAAAATAGATAATTTCCTGAATACTATAAAATTGCTCAGTCTGCTTAGAGTAAGCTTGAAAAATTTTTTGAGAAATTTCCAAAGCTTGCTTACTAGTATTAGGCAAATTTTCAATGTTTTGTTCCTGACCTATAAGAGATAACAAGATCGCAAAAAACATCTTCATCCTAGCATCCATATCTGGAAAACCTGACAGTTGCTTATTAACAATCTGACTGGCCAGCCTAGTTCTATCTGCTTCTATAATATTAAAGCTCCCAAAATTACCGGTTGAAAAATCTGCTACTGAGATACAGTTTGTAAGTAAAATAGCCAAAAATCTTCTCTTACTAACTGAATCACCAGAAATGCGATACCCCTTTTGCCGTTCAATTTTCAGATCAAAGTCTAAAAGACGCTTATCAATATCTGAAATATCCTGAATAATAGTTACATTACTGACTTTCATGCACTCTTGCAAGGCTTCATTGGTGACAAAACCATTCTCAGTTAGAAGGCGATAAGTAATCAACTCTTGTCTTTCTTGGGGACTATACTCAACTAACACTTCAAGTTCTGTCGGTAGATCGTCCAGTTCGCCAGTCAAAATATAGTATTTCCCACGCTTCGCTATTTCAATCCCATATTGCTCTATGCTATCTGTCAAATCTGATAAAGTCCGATAAATTGTTCTAGATGAGACCTGTAAGATTTCAGTCATGTCTTGCATTGAAAGCTTCCCTACATGTAGGAAAGCCTTCAATAATTGTTCTTCTCGTTTGGTTAATAGCATTCTAATTTAGAAACCTCTAGTTAAATTTATACATTCTAGCAACCATTTTATCATATTCTGGTGTTGTTACTAAACTATCCACAATAAGAAATTGAGAATTCGGTGCTGCTTGCTGCACTTCTGCCTGTAAAGCAATAGTTGTTACAATCATTATGTTTTTAGAATTAAATTCACCTAATTCTGAAATTTTGGCAGTAGAAACTGGAATACGAATATTCTTGTTTCTAAAGATAGCCCGAATCGTTTCACAGCCCATAGTTGCAGATCCTTGTGCTTTACCATAAGCAACTACTACAGCATCAATATGGTTAAGGTCAATTTCCTGACCATCTACTGGTGCTGAAGTTGGTATATCTCCTTCAATTTCTGCTATTGGAGCAGCTCCTGTTAATGAAGCTACAATTTCATCATAACGAGGGGACGCTAAGAAATTATCGACAGAAACATGAATAGCACTTGGACTCTTGCCTTTAGCTCTTGGTGTCAGTTCTTCCTGAGTAACAATCAATGTTTTTGGTATATCAACCAAATTTGAGATAGCCTGATTAGATACTGGAATTCCAAGACCTGCTTTTTTAACCTTATCACGAAGAATACTTGCTCCCATCGCAGAACTCCCCATGCCAGCATCACAGGCAAAAATAATTTTCTCTACTGAATCTCTTGAAATGTTTGTATCTACAGCAACTGGAACTACTTGCCCCTTAGATTTAGCCTTAGCGGCTTGAGTAGCAGCTTGAGCAGCTTCTAACGAATCATCAGTCGACTTATCTGCACGTAGGATAAGAGCTGCTACAAGGAAGGAGACAATTGCTCCCACTAATACCCCAAGCAGGACATTAAGATGAGGCCACACACCTTTTGGAGCCATAGCCATAATCGCAATGATAGATCCTGGAGAAGCTGGAGATTTAAGACCAGCATCTAAAAATTGGAATGTAAAGGTACCTGACACACCTCCAGCAATCGCAGCTAGGAAAAGAGCTGGCTTCATCATAACATAAGGGAAGTATATTTCATGGATACCACCGAAGAAATGGATAACCATTGCTCCCCAAGAAGAAGATTTCGCAGAACCTTTACCAAACAAGGCGTAAGCCAAGAGGATACCTAGACCTGGTCCAGGATTAGCCTCTAAGAGGAAGAGAACAGATTTACCAGCTTGAGATACTTGCTCAGCTCCCAGAGGTGTAAAGATTCCATGATTAAGAGCATTATTAAGGAAAAGTACCTTTGCTGGTTCGATAATAATGTTTGCCAAAGGTAGGAGTTTAGCATTGACAATAGCCTCAACACCATTTCCAACAGCTCCAGTAAGAGTCGATACGACTGGACCGATTGCGTAAAAAGCCAAAAGCAATAATGCAAAACCAACTAGACCAGCTGAGAAGTTATTAACTAACATTTCAAAGCCGGGACGAATTTTTTCCTGGAACTTCTCATCAAATTTCTTGATAGTCCATCCTCCCAGTGGTCCCATTACCATAGCTCCGATAAACATTGGAACACTAGAACCTGTAATTGCACCAACAGTAGCAATAGCCCCTACGACGGCACCACGTTGTCCATAAATTACATAACCACCTGTATAACCAATTAGAGTCGGCAGTAGATAAGTCAACATAGGACCAACAATGGCAGCCAATTGTTCATTTGGTAGATAGCCATCAGGAATGAAGAGGGCAGTTAACACTCCCCAAGCAATAAAAGCTCCAATATTGGGCATAACCATGTTTGAAAGTGATGTTCCCAGTTTTTGAACTCTAACTTTCAAAGATACTTTTTCTTCCATTAGGATTTTCCTCCTTTTCTTTAAATCTAGTATATACAAAAATGAAAACGCTTAAAACTAAAGCTTTGTCACAGATTTTGTGCCAAAAAAATCAACTTTTGTTACAAAATTCTTTTTTTATACCATATTACAAAACAAAATGTACCGAAAACCGCATCAAAAATTCAAATTATGAGTTATTAAAAATAGGCTGTAAAATCTAAGAGATAACCCTCCCAGTCTTACGCCTATTGTTCATCTATTTATTATTCAACTGTAACAGCCTTAGCCAAATTACGTGGTTTATCTACATCCAGTCCACGGTGAAGTGAAGCATAGTAAGCAATCAATTGAGTAGGAATAACCATAGAAATACTAGATAGATATGGATGAACTTTATTAATAATAATGTCATCACCTTCTTTTTCTATTCCTTCTTCCACAATAGTTAGAGCATTAGCTCCACGAGCTACTACTTCAGAAATATTACCACGAGTATGAGAAGCGACGGTTGGATTGTCAGAAATTAAGGCAATAACAGGTGTACCATCCTCAATTAAAGATATAGTTCCATGTTTAAGTTCTCCTGCCGCAAAACCTTCACACTGAATATAAGAAATTTCCTTAAGTTTTAGGCTAGCCTCCATAACTACATAGTAGTCCTGACCACGTCCAATGTAGAAAGCATTACGAGTTGTTTCTAAGAGTCCTCTAACCTTTTCTTCAATCAATTCTTTCTCTGAAAGTGTAGACTCAATAGACTGAGCTACAATTGAAAGTTCACGCACTAAATCAAACTTTTTAGCTTTTTCATTCCCATTAGCTTCACCAACTGCCTTAGCAAGAAATGCTAATGTCGCCACTTGTCCTGTATAAGCCTTAGTTGAAGCTACAGCAATTTCTGGACCAGCATGCAATAACATAGTATAAGTTGCTTCACGAGATAGTGTAGAGCCTGCAACATTAGTTACAGTTAAACTTGGAATTCCCATTTCATTAGCTTTTACTAAAACTTGACGACTATCAGCAGTTTCACCTGACTGACTAAGCAAAATAAACATTGGTTTTTTGCTCAGTAGCGGCATAGCATAACCCCATTCAGATGCAATACCCAATTCCACAGGCGTATCAGTTAATTCTTCTAGCATCATTTTAGAAGCATAACCTGCATTATAAGAAGTTCCAGCTGCAATGATATAAATTCGATCTGCCTCCTGAACCGCTTTAACAATCTCAGGATCCACAACCATCTGTTGATTCTCATCAGAGTATGTGTTGATTAGCTTACGCATCACAGTTGGCTGTTCATCGATTTCTTTGAGCATATAGTATGGATAAGTCCCCTTACCGATATCGGACAGATCTAGCTCAGCAGTGTAGCTTTCACGCTCCAGAGTATGCCCGTCATAATCCTGCACTTCCACACTGTCTTTACGGACAATAACCAGCTCTTGGTCATGAATTTCCATAAACTGACTTGTCTCGCGAATCATGGCCATAGCATCCGAGCAGACCATATTGTAGCCTTCACCAAGCCCGACTAGTAGTGGAGATTTATTTTTAGCAACATAGATAACATCTGCATCTTCTGAATCCACCAAAGCAAAGGCATAAGAACCACGGATGATATGAAGGGCTTTTTTGAAGGCTTCAAGAACTGACAAACCATCTTCTTCAACAAATTTCCCAATCAAGTGAACAGCGATTTCCGTATCTGTTTGCCCCTTAAAGTGGTGACCTGCAAGGTATTCTTCCTTGATTTCAAGGTAGTTTTCAATCACTCCATTGTGCACCAAGACAAAACGTCCAGTCTCAGAGCGATGTGGGTGAGCATTGTCTTCCGTTGGTTTCCCATGAGTCGCCCAACGCGTATGACCGATACCAGTTATTCCCTCAACACCAGTAGTTTTAGCAGACAATTCTGCGATACGACCAACAGCCTTGACTAGATGATTTTCAGCACCACCTAGGACAAAAATCCCCGCAGAATCATAACCACGGTATTCGAGCTTTTCAAGCCCTTGAATCAAAATATCAGTTGCATTTGTGCTTCCAACAACACCAACAATTCCACACATAGTATATACGACACAGACTAGCTGTGCTTTCTCCTTAAATTGGTATAGTCTGATTTTCCATTTACAGAATCAGTAAAGACAGTATATACTTGTTTTTCTCACTTGTCAAGAATAAAAATTGGTATAGTTTTTCTATCTAGTATTTTATCAAGATTTCACTTGATACCTGACAAGTCGGCATCAATTACTTATAATAAGGGGAGGAGGTATTTGCTATGTGGTTTTTCTTCGCACTTTTATCAGCTATCTTTGCAGCCTTAACGTCAATTTTAGCCAAGATTGGGATTGAAGGAGTTCCATCCAATCTAGCAACCGCTATTCGTACAGCCGTCGTCATTCTTATGGCCTGGGCTATGGTTTTCTTGACCAATAGTCAGACCGAAATTGTCAACATCAGTAAAAAAAGTTGGCTCTTTCTCATCTTATCAGGCTTAGCCACTGGCGCCTCCTGGCTCTGCTACTACAAGGCCTTGCAGATGGGCAATGCGACTGAGGTATCTGCTGTCGATAAATTCAGTCTCGTCATTACCCTCGTTCTAGCCTTTTTCTTCCTACAGGATGTCCTGACGTTTAAAACAATCATTGGCTGTATCCTGATTACGATTGGGACCTTGGTGATGATATTGTAATAAAAAGTGAGATGAACACCATCTCACTCTTTTTATTCTTAAAATCCATTATGGTCGCTGAGTTCCTTGAACCAATGGCCTGATTTTTTTAGACGACGTTCCTGTGTTTCCAAGTCAAGCTCAACCAAACCGTAACGATTTTTATAGCTGTTGAGCCATGACCAGCAGTCAATAAAGGTCCATATTAAGTATCCTTTACAGTTGGCTCCATCTTCAATCGCACGGTGAAGTTCACGAAGATGTCCTTTGACAAAGTCAATACGATAGTCGTCTTGAATCATGCCATTCTCACGGAATTTATCTTCACCCTCAACACCCATGCCGTTTTCGGTCAACATCCACTCGATATTGCCATAATTTTCCTTGATGTTTTGAGCGATGTCATAAATCCCCTGCTCGTAGATTTCCCAACCGCGGTGAGGATTGATTTTACGGCCCGGCATGATATAAGGCTCATAGAAATGTTCTGGCAAGAGGGGACTGTCTGGATGTTTAGCAAAACGCGGCGCCATAACACGCAAAGGTTGGTAGTAGTTGACTCCAAGGAAATCAACTATGTTCTCACGAATGAGTTCTAACTCTTCAACAGTGTACTCTGGCAGCAAATCATGCTCAGACAAGATTTCTACTAATTCTTCTGGATAAACTCCCAGTACAGACGGATCTAGGAAAGATTGAGCTTGGAAGAGATCGGCAATGCGAGCGGCCTTGACATCCGCGGGATGCTGGCTACGTGGGTAGGCTGGTGTCAAGTTGAGAACAATCCCAATCTTAGAATCAGGCAAAATCTCATGACAAGCCTTAACCGCAAGACTACTAGCCAGTTGTGTGTGATAGGCAACCTTAACCGCCGCTTTGGCATCTACCTTATGAGGATAGTGGGCATCATAGAAATAGCCAAACTCTACCGGAACGATGGGCTCATTAAAAGTAATCCATTGGTCTACCAAGTCACCGTAAGTCTCAAAACAAAAACGAGCATAGTCTTCATAAGCCTTGACAGTCGCCTTATTTTCCCAACCATCCCCATCTTCTTGCAGAGCAAAAGGCAGGTCAAAGTGATAGAGATTGACTAAGAGGAGAATGCCCTTGGCCTTAATAGCCTCAAAAACCTGACGGTAGAAAGTCACCCCTTGCGGATTGACCTCTCCACGGCCCTGTGGGAAAATACGAGACCACTGGATAGAAGTTCGGAAGGCTGTATGCCCAGTCTCTACCAAAAGCTCAATATCCTTTTCCCAGTTTTCATAGAAAGTCGATGTTTTGTCAGGTCCAATCCCATTGTAGTAGCGATTAGGTTCCACCTGATACCAATAATCCCAGAGATTGTCCCCCTTGCCGTCACCTGGCACTCGTCCTTCTGTCTGTGGTCCAGAAGTGGAGGAACCCCAAACAAAATCCTTTGGAAATTTTAGCATAGCTTTACCTCTTCATTTACTCATTTTCCCCATTATATAGAAAAAACAAGGTAAAAACTAGTTACATTTTTGCCTTGTTTTTCTTCTGATTATAGTTTTTATTTCTTGCTGAGGATTTCAAGCGTTTCAAGCAAGTTGTCTGCATGAACTTCGATGGTGTCACCAGTCGCCTTGATCTTAACTTCTACAATACCGTCAGCTGCTTTCTTCCCAACAGTAATACGGATTGGCAACCCAATCAAGTCACTATCGCTAAACTTCACTCCGACACGTTCGTTACGGTCGTCTGTCAAGACTTCGTAACCAGCTCCCATCAAGCTTGCTTCAAGTTTATCTGTCAAGGCTTGCGCTTCTTCATCTTTGACATTGACAGTAATCAAGTGCACATCAAATGGTGCTAATTCTTTAGGGAAGTTAACTCCCCAAGCATAACGGTATTCGCCTTTTGGCGTTTTATTGACAAAGAGGCGAGCGTGTTGCTCCATAACGGCTGAAAGGAGACGGCTAACACCGATACCGTAACAACCCATAATTATTGGCACAGCACGGCCATTTTCGTCCAAAACATCTGCGCTCATACTTGCTGAGTAGCGAGTTCCGAGTTTGAAAATATGACCGATTTCAATACCACGCGCGAAGTTAAGAACGCCTTGTCCGTCTGGTGAAATTTCACCCTCACGAACTTCGCGGATATCTACATATTCTGCAGTAAAGTCACGACCTGGATTCACACCCGTCAAGTGGTAGCCATCTTCGTTAGCCCCCACAACAGCATTACGAACATCTTGTACCTTACGGTCTGCAATGATTTTCACATTTTCTGGCAAACCAACTGGACCAAGCGAACCAAAGCCAGCTGAGATAACATTTGCTACTTCTTCCTCGCTCGCAACATCAAAGAAATCTGCACCCAAGTGGTTTTTCAACTTGACTTCATTGAGTTGGTCATTTCCAACTAGAAGGGCTGCAACAAGCTCACCATCTGCCATGTAGAAGAGGGTTTTGATTGTTTGTTCTTCTGGGACATTTAGGAAGGCTGCGACTTCGTCAATAGATTTAACACCTGGTGTTTCCACGCGAGTTACTTCTTCTTCCGCAACTACACGGTTGCTTGGTTTGTACTCGTTTGTTGCCATTTCTAAGTTAGCTGCATAGCTAGACTCACTTGAGTAGGCGATGGTGTCTTCACCAGAAACCATCCATTTGAGCAATTCTGCCTTGATTTCTTCTTGCACTTCCGCAGGAATTTCGTCAAATGAGGCAACTGACTTGTCTAAGACAACCCAGCGGTCGAGGTCTGTACGGGCTGGTGTGATGGCCATAAATTCTTGGCTATCCTTACCACCCATGGCACCACCGTCACCGATGATAGCCTTGAAATCCAAACCACTACGAGTGAAAATTCGTTCATAGGCCGCCTTGTACTCGTCATAAGTCACATCCAAACTATCATAATTAGCATGGAAACTATATCCATCTTTCATGATAAATTCACGCGTACGGAGAAGGCCGTTACGTGGACGTTTTTCATCACGGTATTTCGGTTGGATTTGGTAAAGGTTGAGTGGCAATTGCTTGTAAGACTTGACAGAGTCACGAACAATAGCTGTAAAAGTTTCTTCGTGTGTCGGACCTAGGATAAAGTCTGACTTTTCACGATTTTTCAGTTTATAAAGGTCTTCACCATAGGTTTCATAACGGCCTGATTCGCGCCAGAGATCGGCACTGAGAAGGGCAGGAGCCAACATCTCAACAGCACCAATCTTATCAAACTCTTGGCGCATGATATTCTTAGCCTTTTCAATCACACGGTTAGCAAGTGGCAGGTAAGAATAAACACCAGCAGAAACTTGACGAACATAACCAGCACGCAACATAAGGGCGTGGCTGATAACTTGAGCATCGCTTGGCATTTCGCGAAGCGTAGGGATTAGCATTTTACTTTGTTTCATAATATTCCTCGATTATCTAAAAGAAGAGTCGCATAATGTCATTCCAGGTCACAGCTAGCATCAAGACAACCATGATAACTACACCAGCCATGGTGACATAGGTTTCAATTTCTTGTTTAAGGGGTTTCCGGCGGATAGCCTCTAGGATATTGAGCACAATCTTTCCACCATCCAAAGCCGGGATCGGAATCAAATTAAAAATCCCGATATTGATGGAAATCACGGCTAGGAAATAGAGGACATTCTCAATTCCATTTTTAGCAGCATCGCTACTTGCCTTAAAAATGGCAACGGGACCACCGAGTTTGTTCAAATCTGGATGGAAAATCAAGTTTTTCAGAGCCGAAAGGATACGAAGTCCTGAGTCAGCTGCAGTTGTAAATCCACCAACAAACATGGATAGAAAGTCTGACTTGACCCCTGGTTGAACCCCGAGAATGTAACGTCCTTGATTTTCTTCTGGAGTCACAGTGACTTGTTTTTCGCTACCATTTTCAGAAATGGTCACATCCAAGGTCGGGGCGGTCTTGTCCTTGGTATCTGCTTCCACAGCCTGGGTCAAGTCTTGCCAATTCTTAACCTCATGCGAGCCGACCTTGGTGATTTGAGCTGTCTCAGCTACGCCCACCTTAGCCAAAGCGCCCTCTGGCATGACGTGAAAGAGATTGGTCTGAGTATCTCTAACACCGCCCTGCAAAAAGATCAAGATCCAAAAAACAACAACACCTAAGATAAAGTTATTCATAGGACCTGCAAAGTTGGTGATGAGCTTGCCCCAGATAGAAGCATTTTGATACTGTACATCCAAAGGAGCGATGCGCACTTCGGTTCCGTCTTCTTCAACAACCGTTGCATCGTGATCTACTGCAAAAATCTTTTCTTCTTCCAAGACCAACCCCTTGATAAAGAGCTTGTCTTCAAAGTCAAACTGGGTTACCTGCATAGGAAGAGCCGTTTGATCCAGTTTCTTCCCTGAGAGGTTGATCCGTTTGACCTTACCATCATCAGCAAGTGTTAAACTGACTGGAGTTCCTGTCTTGATTTCTGTCGCATCATCACCCCAGCCTGCCATACGAACATAGCCTCCTAGAGGAAGGATTCGAATGGTATAAGCAGTGCCATCCTTACCGATATGGGAAAAAATCTTGGGCCCCATACCAATGGCAAATTCACGAACTAGAATGCCTGATTTCTTGGCAAAATAAAAATGTCCAAACTCATGCACCACCACAATAATCCCAAAAACGAGGATAAAGGTTAGCAATCCAATCATTCAATATTCCTTTCTTTAAAACAGGCCAAATAAGTGCATCATTGGAAACACAATCAGCATGCTGTCAAAGCGATCCAACACACCGCCATGTCCAGGGATAAATTTTCCAGAATCCTTGACACCGAAATGGCGTTTCATGGCACTCTCAATCAAGTCACCAAACTGACCTGCCACACTGAAGAAGGCTGCAAAGAGACTCATTCTATAAATCCCATAAGGAAGAGCAACTGTGCTGTCGACTAGCATGAAGATTACCGTTATCAGTACCGCACCTAGAATGCCCCCGACAAAGCCCTCAATACTCTTATTAGGAGAAACTCTTGGTGCCAACTTATGTTTACCAAAATTCATCCCTGTCAGGTAGGCTGCGCTATCTGTCGCCCAAACGATAAAAAGAGCCAACAGTACCTTGTCAAAACCTGCCACCCGAGCATCTAGTAAGGCATTAAAGCCAAAACCAACATAAAAGCTCACAGCAATTGGAAAAGCGGCATCTTCAATCGTATAGTTTTTACTGAAAACGGTCGTCCCTAGCATTATGGTAATCAAAACACTGTAGGCAACTACATTCCCATCAACAGGCAAAAATGTTAGGTAATTTTCTAAAGGAACTGTGAGAGCGAAGGTCGCAAAAAGAGTCAAAGCACCCTCAATGGTCATAGTCTTTAGCCCCTTCATGTGCAAGAGTTCATGGACGCCTAGCATGGCTAACAAGCCAATCCCTATCTGCAACAAGAGCCCTCCTGCAAACAAGACTGGAAGGAAAATTGCCAGGGCCAATACCGCAAACAATGTTCTCTTTTGTAAATCCTTGGTCATATCTTCTCCTAAACTCCTCCAAAACGGCGATTGCGATGGTTAAAAGCAGCAATAGCTTCCTGCAAGGCGGCTTCATCAAAATCAGGCCACAAGGTATCCGTAAAGTAAAGCTCACTATAGGCTGCTTGCCATGGCAAGAAATTACTTAAACGCAACTCACCACTCGTACGGATAATCAAATCAGGATCCCGCAAATCCTTTGGCAGGTGTTGCGTGAAAAGATAGTCCCCAATCATATCTTCTGTGATGTCACCAGGGTTGATTTTAGCATCTAGAACATCTTGAGCCAAGCCCTTAAGAGCCTGCGTAATTTCAGCACGGCCACCATAGTTAAGCGCAAAATTGAGAATCAAGCCCGTATTGTTCTTGGTCAATTCCTCTGCTTTTTTCAAAGCTTCAAAAGTCGGCTTAGGCAAACGGTCTGTCTCCCCAATCATCTGAATCTTAACGTTATTTGCATGCAATTCAGGGACATAGTTATCATAAAACTCGACTGGCAAGTTCATGATAAACTTGACTTCTTGATCTGGGCGCGTCCAATTTTCCGTTGAAAAGGCATAAACCGTGATGACCTTAACTCCCATCTTGTTAGCTGCCTTGGTTACCTTTTGGAGGGCTTCCATCCCCGCCTTATGACCAAAAACCCGTGGTTGCATCCGTTTTTTAGCCCAACGGCCATTCCCATCCATGATGATGCCAATGTGAGCAGGAACCTGTGTTGGAACCTCAACTTCTACAGCTTTATCTTTCTTAAAAAATCCAAACATGTTCTTATTCCTATTCAAAAATCTATCGTTTCATTATACCATATTTCCCTATTTTCTTCTATTGCTAAGTTATTAGCTCTCCATACAGACAAAAAATAAGCCGCCTGATTGGGCGACTTAATTTTATAGGGAGATTATTATGAAAAAGTTTTAGGAGTTTAAGTTAAGTTCCTCTTAACTTATGAACCTAGTATACCGTCCCTAACTTAAATTTTTCTTAAGTTTTTTGAGAAAGTCAGATTTTTCCATTTTTCTTGCCAATTTTTCTTAGATAAGCGTTCTTGATAGAGCTTCATTCGATCTTCATTCTCTAAAAAATGAGGAGTTGGGAAAATCTGAAAGTTCAAAATATCCTCTAAACCATAAGGCGCAAAGAGCTCTAAAGTTGCTTCGGCATGCAAGCGAAGCCCTATCGCCGTACAGCGTTCAGGATACTTACTCATAGCATCACGAGAACTCGTGTAAGGCGCAGTGTGGGGACTGTGCAGATGCATATAGACCTGATTTTTCAACTCCCACTGATACTGGGGGAAGTCCTCTCTCAACTTGTTCTCTATAGCCAGAGTTTCTTCATAACTCACATCTGCATCAAAGAAAATCACATCCACATCCGTCTCACTATCAAAAGGCGATTTGTCTGACAAGAGATTCCAGATGAAATTCCTGACAGAACCTGCTGCCAACCAAGAGTCTTTCAGACCAAGGTTACGAATGATGGTCAGAATGGTCATCATATCCGGATTTTCTCTGAAAGCATCTAGAATTTCTTGTTCATTTTTCATTGTATTCATACCCTAAATGCTCATATGCCTTAGCAGTTGCCACCCGTCCAGAACGAGTTCGCATGATGAAACCGTTCTGAATCAGGTAAGGTTCGTACATATCTTCGACCGTCTCACGCTCCTCGGCAATATTAACAGAAAGGGTTCCCAGTCCGACAGGACCACCACCGTACATCTCAATCATGGTGCGAAGGATTTTTTGGTCTACATAGTCCAAACCTTCACGGTCTACATCCAGCATGGTCAAAGCCTTATCCGTAATCACATCATCAATCAATCCATCGCCCATAATCTGGGCGAAGTCGCGCACGCGCTTGAGGAGACGATTGGCAATACGAGGAGTTCCCCGACTACGCAAGGCCAGCTCAGCAGCCGCCTCATGAGTGATTTCCATCTCAAAAATATCTGCTGTCCGCTCAACAATTTCCGTCAAATCAGCATGAGCATAGTATTCCATATGACCTGTAATCCCAAAACGTGCCCGTAGAGGATTTGAGAGCATCCCCGCACGTGTCGTTGCACCAATCAAGGTGAATGGTGGCAAGTCCAAATGAACACTGCGACTGCCTTCACCAGCACCAATCATGATATCAATGTAGAAGTCTTCCATGGCACTATAAAGCACCTCTTCCACCGACATGGGCAAGCGATGAATCTCGTCAATAAAGAGAACGTCTCCAGGCTCCAAATCATTCAAAATCGCTACCAGGTCACCCGCTTTTTCAATGACAGGACCTGACGTTTGCTTGAGATTGACTCCCAGTTCATTGGCAATAACAAAGGCCATGGTTGTTTTCCCGAGACCTGGAGGACCAAATAAAAGAACATGGTCCAGTGCCTCATCCCGCATTTTTGCTGCCTCAATAAAGATTTGCAGCTGGTCCTTGACCTTATCCTGACCGATATATTCACGTAAATACTGAGGACGGAGGGTACGTTCTACCAACTCCTCATCCCCCATGATCTCATTGTCTAAAATTCTACTCATGGCTCTATTATATCAAAAATCCAAGCCACAAACAAAAAAGCCACCTGATTGGGTGGCTTCTTTAGGGAGATTATTATGAAAAAGAAAAGTTTAGGATTTCATTAAATAAAGGGTACTCAATGAAAATCGAAATCAGACTAGGCAGATAGACGCAAGCATAACTATAGTTAGCTAAGTCGACTCTAACAAAGGTTGATGAGATTTTCGAAGAGTATTAGGAGGTCTTTATTTAATGGTTATATAATACAAGATGAATCTTAAAGCTAACTTAACTTTTTCTCTGATTTATCATTTTTTAAAAAATTTTTTTCAAATGGATTTTTCCTCTCCAAATCATAAAAAAGCCACCTGATGGGGTGACTTCTTTAGGAGATTATGATGAAAAAGAAAAGTTTGGGATTTCATTAAATAAAGGGTACTCAATGAAAAT
>NZ_KV811089.1:0-332 GCF_001813005.1 Streptococcus sp. HMSC062H02 | reverse complement strand
AAGAGAAAGCTGTTGCGAAGGCAGATGCCAAAGCTAAGTCCGATGAAGCTAAGAAGAACATCGACGCTGCAACCACAAATGCAGAAGTCGACCAGGCTAAGTCAACTGGGACAACTGAAGTTAACGGAGTCAACCCAACTGCGCAAAGCAAGCCAGCAGCTAAGCAATCGATCGATGATGCCCTGAAAGCCAAGGAAGCATAAATTGATTCACGTACTGATTTGACGGATGAAGAGAAAGCTGCAGCGAAAGCCGATGCCAAAGCTAAGGCAGACGAGGCTAAGAAGAACATCGACGTTGCGACGACAAACTCAGAAGTTGATCAAGCCAAG
>NZ_KV811088.1:0-8745 GCF_001813005.1 Streptococcus sp. HMSC062H02 | reverse complement strand
AAAATAGTCAATAATGGGGTACAAAATAGTCAATTATTTATCCGCAACCCCCTGGTATTACTGAGTTTCTAAGGTCGACAAAGTAATATAAAGTAATATAAAGTAGGTTAGAAAGTAAATTAGAAAGTATCTTCTTAAGAAAAAAATCTATATTTTATTTTTAATAAAATAAAAAAATCTTTTTCTCAGTTCACTATTTTCTAGCTAAATATTTACAAATAGAAAATTCAAACTAACTACATTTCCCCTTCTTCATTTCTATAAATTTACAGAAGGAATTCTGCAACTATGTTCGTATCATGAGGAAAAAAAGATTTTTTACGCTTTTCACTACAGTACAAAATTAAAGACGTCATCAGGAGC
The DNA here is from genome assembly GCF_001813005.1 of Streptococcus sp. HMSC062H02. Lineage (GTDB taxonomy): Bacteria > Bacillota > Bacilli > Lactobacillales > Streptococcaceae > Streptococcus > Streptococcus oralis_S. Next base: position 8,382 of record NZ_KV811088.1, on the reverse strand, counting down.
CATATTTTGGCCGTTAAGGGGCTTTTTTGATAAAAGTCGGATATTTCCACCTTGGACTCTCTAAGAGGCAAATACGTCCTTATATGAGGTTAAATAAGTGTTTGATTTTTATTTAATACTCCCTGATGGCAGCAAGCAACAAAATCAGATAAAAAAGAGCCTGTATTATGACGACAGAAGAAAATTGGAACAAGCTGCAGGAACTATCAAAGAAGGTATCGAAAGAGGAACTAGTGTTTTCCTAAAAATATAGGACAAAATAGAATTTTTTAACTTGATTCCTGCTGTCTTTTTTGTAGGGTAATTGATGAAAAAGTGTGTAAAAAAGTTCCAGTTTTATATTCAAACTTTTAAATTCTTTTTGAATTGATATAGGAGAAAATATTGTTCTAAAATTACCTCTTTTTTAAGATATATAGTTGAAAGTAAATGCTAGCAAAAAAGTCTCAATTTTATAATGAGACTTTTTATTATTTTGGCCTTTTTTAGAATTAAAATTTGATTATTTTCGTTTATAATCTTGATATTTTTTAAACAAATCTTTGAATAATTGGTCGTTGTAGGAAAAGAGAAACTCAAACTTTTCAATTTCTTTAGCAGGTATTTGAGGGACAACTTTTGCTTTGTAATCTTCAGCTAATTCTGTCTTTTTGCTATCTAATTTTAACATAAGTTCAAGTGGCACATCTTTTGCTTGAAAAATATTTTCTAGTATATAGAAATTGTCTTGATTAAGAACAGCTTCACGTAAATCAATTTGTCCTTTATTTGTTAAAGTTTTATAGATATCATATAGATCTCGAGCACGTGTTTTATCACCAACCAACTTGTAATCGTCAAGCTGCTGACAGGATGCTCTTATTTTCTCATAGACAATCATTAGTGGACTATAGAGATAAATAGTTGTCCCTTCTAAATCATAACTATCTTTATCCGCAACATATTCATCATAGCTCAAATCTATTTCTATCTTTTTACTATTATTTTCTAAAGCTTCTCCATATTTACTTAGCTCCTTCATTTTATTAGGGTCCTGTAAATCTATTTTTTCTTGATATTTTTCTGTATCGACTATCGCAAAAGAAATCTTATATCCTCCCCAAAACGGAGGCAAGTCTCGTTTTCTTTTTTTAGGTTTTTCAATGAATTCAAATCCAACAACTAAAAAACCAATTTGCTTAAAAGCATCTGAAATTAAACCTTGTAGTTTTTTTCCTTCAACATCTTTATCATATCTTATAGATTCTTCAATTGAAAAGTCTAAATCCTGAGATGAGCGATCAGTTATATTGTGTAGCTTTAAAGCAGTACCACCTTTTAGAACTAGATTTTCCTTCAGATCACTATCTGAAAAAATTGCTTTTAAAATGGTGTTTCTAATATCATCTGGTTTCATAAGTACCTCTATCATATTACTAGTGTTGTTAGTTTATTATACCATGTATAACTTGCGATCTATCTTAATTTCTTGTTTTTTATTTTTTAAACTGCTATACTAAAGCTATGGTATATATACCATAGCTTTTAAATAAAATAAATTAAAACATACTTAAGGTATGGTATATATACCATACCTTAGCGGTGAAATCTTAACTAGTATATTGGAGGGATAATAGTAATGGTCCTTACAGACAATGAAATTGAGAAAATATTAATCAAACATCAAATCAAAAAAGATACTTATGGTTTAATAAAATATTCTGACGAAATTGTTCAAAAATCTAAAAAAGAATTTGGAAATATTTTAAATAGGACCTCTATCATTCAAATTATTCAGAAATTAAAAGAAGAAGGAAAACTTAAGTCTAGAGCTACCCTTAATAAGTTTACTGATATTATTATTGATAAACTAAAACTTTTTAAACCAGTTAAAATTATGAACGAATACAAAGGGGATTATGTTATTCGCTATATAACCTCAGATATATACGTTTCTCCTTACGAAATTGCTTTATCGTTATTATCTCGTTCATTTCTATCTCATTATAGTGCTATGTACGTTCATGATCTAACTATTAATAGCCCTAAAGACATATATATTAACAAAGAACAATCCCAAAAACGCTCTACTTTAGGTGATAGACTGGCTATAACTCAAGGACGTATCGATTATGCCTTCTCCAAAAGTATGAGACGAACAAATATGATCTACTCTTTTGAATATGACGGAACATCTTATAAAGTGCATGTTCTAAATTCGAAAAGTACTCACAATACAGGAGTTATAACTAAGGAAGTTGTTGGGTTTTCAAAGCCTATTAAAACAACAAATGTTGAGAGAACACTAATCGATGCTATGGTAAGACCTGGGTATAGCGGGGGCGTTTCTGAAATTCTTGATGCATTTATTCGAGCTAAAAATATAAATGTCAGAAAGATTTGGGAATATCTAGAAAAATTTAATTATTCTTATCCATACTATAAATCACTTGCATTTTACTTAAGGAATGCAAAATATGAATATAAATCTGAGCTTAAACGATACCAGAATGACCCTCGCAATAATTTGACTTTTTATCTAGACTATCAAATGATATACCCTCATCAAGATAAAGAGTTAGGAGTGTTCTATCCAAGAAGCGTTCACAACATTTCCAAAAAATACTAATTTTTCGCAAAGAAATTTAGTCAAAAACTCAGTTTTTCTTGTATTATTTAATAATACTGTGTGTTATAATGTGTATTATATTAGCTAACGGGGTGAAAGTTTTGACTGAAAAAATGACTGTCCTAAACATCAGGATGAGCGTTGGAGAAAAAGAAGAATTAAAGGAAAGAGCTACAGAATTTGGAGACTCGATCAGTTCATATGCTAGAAAGATACTCTTCCAAGAGGATAATACAAGCGATTACGTAGATAATACAAATGTATTACAAGAGAAAGATGAGCGTATATCAGACCTTAAAACTCAAATAGACGACTACAAGAAGCAAATTGAGCAACTGCATACGATTATTTTGGCAACTCAAAAAGATAATCAGTTGCTGATTGAACAGAAAACGAAGAGATGGTGGAAGTTTTGGGAGTGAGAATTCATTTCTGGACTAACTACACTTTTGGAAACGCACTCTTTACTAAAGGAGTTTACGAATGATGATCCGATTTTACATTATTATTTTTTTGGATGTTTGGTTATAATTCTTAATAAGCTACAAAAAAATGACAATGGATGTTTCTCTATAAGAGTAATATCCGTTGTCATTTTTGTATAATCGACTTCGATTTTCGGATTTTTATACAAAAACTCTGCATTTTTGATGCTGACATGATAATTCTGAGAGCTTTTCAGTTTTTTTCGTGAACAACTAATCATCTAGACTCCTAGAGCCCCAAGGACTTACGAGAAACCCTTAATCAAACTTTCCGAAAAATACCAATTTTTCGGAAAGTTGTTTTTTTGAAAAGTTCATCTCAAAATTCACCTTATTGTTTAAGAGACTTTAGGGCAAACCCATCTTGAGTAATAAGCAGTATCTCTTCTAGTACCTTTTATGATGGGACATCTTTGATGTTACAGCAAAGTAGTCAATCTTCATGTTGTTTTTTCATGCTTAGTCACCGACAACTTTAAGATCGCTAGCGACTACTTTTACTCCGCCCCAGGTACTACGTGCTATGTTCCACATGACGGATATAGGGATTAATCAGTTCAACCGTCATTATACGTATCATGGGTTTAGCCATACTTTCGTGTATGTTCGTACCCCCTATCAGTGGTGGGGATTTGTAGGAAAGACACCATTTATTGACTTTTTGCACGGGTGGCTTTAAGATGTTGCTGGACGCCTTTCTTGATAATCACTCAGAGTCGCCAGAGTGTCTGGCCCGAGATATGGCAAGGATATACCGCTGCCTGCACCAGTCCTTCGACGCTGACAAATTGCGACATATCATGTAAATTGTCGCATAAAAGTAGTTTCAAAAAAAGAAAACTGTGTTATAATGTATGTGTAATTTTTAGAAAAGAGGTACTAACTATGGAAAACCTAGTAGTTTCAATCTTTAACACTGAAAGCGAAGCTTATCAGTCCTTTGCGGATTTGAAGGCTTTCCGCCAAACTCAGACGACCAAGGTTGCTCAAATCGCCTTGGTCAAAAATGAAAACGGTCATATCGTTGAAAAAGAACGCTATGACTTTGAAGATTCAACGACGGATGCAGCCCTAGAAGGTGGCTTGTTCGGTGCAGTTATCGGGCTTTTGGGTGGTCCTATCGGCGTCTTGTTTGGTTATGGTATGGGTAGCCTCTATGGTTTGGCTGCTGGTGATACCATTGATACGGCAGAAACTGGCCTGATTGACGTTGTTTCTCAGAAATTGACTAACGGTGAAACAGCCGTTGTTGCCTTGGTGCAAGAAGACAACGAAGCAGTCATCGATGCTTACTTCACCAAGTACGACACCCAAATCGTGCGTTGGGATGTAGCAACCGTCGTAGCCGAAATCGAAGCAGCTCTGCAAGTCCAAGAAGACCTCTACAACCAGGCACGTGCACAAATGAAGGCTGAACGTAAAGCCGAACGCAAGGCTAAACTTGAAGAATTCAAGGCGAATGTCAAAGCAAAATTTGACAAATTGAAAGCGTAAGCACTCAAGCATCTCATAAAAAATAGGCTTTCTACTTCTGGAAGATAGCCTATTTTTTAAAAAAACTAGATTTTAGAAAAAGGAAGTGACGGAAGGATTACGTTTTTTAGAGGAGCTCATTTTGGACGATGACCCCCGAACCCTCTATATCCAGACCTTGGGCGGGACCAATACAACTGCCAGAGCCCTCAAGTCTATTCAGGAGCGCTACGAGGGGACGGCAGAATGGCCTCCCTACATTCCGAAGAGGTGGACCCGCATTATGTCTTCGATATAACAGAAGAGGGCGCAAGTCTCACGGTTCATATCCCTGACGATGCAAAGTCAGGCGATACCTTCCATATCATTACTGAGGTGCAAAATGTGACCGAGACTCCATTCAAAACCTATGTGCGTCGTATTCTCACGGTCAAATAATTTAGATGAGCTAGATTATTGCTCTTAAAAATGCTCATTGTCAACTGTAGTGGGTGGACATATAACTAAGCCCTAGAGAGAACCATCTTGGTTCTCTTTTTTGTGAAGTTCAAAGCGAGGTAAATCCGTTTTTTAAAGTTTTCAAAGTTCCGAAAACCAAAGGCATTGCGTTTGATGTCTTTGAGAACCAATCGCCAGCAGTATTTTAAGGCACGATAGTCAATGGATTTCTTGTCAAATTACTTCATGAGTTGAATACGAGTTTGATTGAGAGTACGGCTGAGGTGTTGGACGATATGAGTAAGTGCTTGATGATTGATGAGTTTCTAGGCAATTTTTTCGGTGCGTTATTCGCGCCGATTTTTTTTCGAGTCCACTTTTGTGGGCCGAAAAAGCAGTGAATTTTTTGAACCGTGAGGGTCAAAAAAGGGGTGCAACCCATAGCCCTCGGCAGAGCGTTTTAGTTTTGTACGTTGCGCAGCAATGTCAAAACTACAAAAACGTTACTCTTTGACAAAGAGTAACAGAAACTCTGCTTGATCCGAGAAAGATATTTTTATTTTCAACTGATTACATATCGACAATAGTTGGCGTGGAATAGCGATAGCCCCACGCCGTAGCCCAACATTTTGGGCTAAATATTTCTCTTTAATCTGCTGAAACTATATAGAAATCCATAGATTTAAAAATCATGGACTTATATAGTAGTCCATGATTTCTGAAAAGATGGATTTTATAGTGTTCCATAAATTCTAAAAAAATGGGCTTATATAGTAATCCATGAATTCTAAAAAGATGGACTTATATAATGCTCCATAAATTCTAAAAACGTGGACTTATATAGTAATCCATAAATTTTGAAAAGATGGACTTATATAGTAATCCATAAATTCTGAAAAGATGGGCTTGTATAGTGTTCTATAAATTCTAAAAAGATGGTCACTATATAAGACCATCTTTTTTAAAAACAAATGCTCAAATAAATTTGTTAATCACGTTTTTAACGGAAATTTTCAAAAATTTTTATTATCTTTTGCTTTTTGTGGCATACTACTATCACAATAGTAAGAGAGGAAATAAACTAATGAATCAAATGACCATTTCTTTTAAAACAAAAACTGGCATGAAAAATATACGTCATAATAACAGAGATCTGAGCGAAGAAGAATTTAAGAGTAATGAACACAGGCATATAAATCGTGCATTGTCCCACGAAAATATAACGATTATTAAACGTGACATAAGAGAAGTCTATCACGATGAATTTGACGATGCTTTAAATACTTATAATTCAAAACAACGGAGGAAGGATAGAAAAATTGAAGACTACTACAAACACGTTAAAAAATCAAAGACATTGGATCTGCAACGTGAATTTGTAGTCTCAGTAGGTAATAAATCCGACTGGGAAAAGATGGATTTCAATAAAAAAAGAGAGGTAGGAGAGGCCCTAGCAAGCTACGTAAGAGATTTTAATGAACGACACGATCATTTAGTCATCTATAATGCAGTTGTCCATTTAGACGAAGATGGAGCTCCTCACGCTCATTTTAACGTTGTTCCTATTGCTGATGGATATAAAAATGGTCTTTCGAAACAACCATCTTTTTCAAAAGCTCTCCTCCAGGAAGGATTTAAAGAAAAAGGACGTGGCCAACTTAAACAATTTCGTGATCATGAGATTGATAGGATTCAATACTTTATGAAAACCCTCAATATCGAACGCAAGTTAGGTCAGACGAATGATATTAAGGATATGCGAGAATATAAAGAAACTATGCGACAAATCGAATTACAGAAGCAGCAAGAAGAGAAGGAACTGCAGCATTTGAAGAATGAAGTCGCAAACATGTCAGGAGAGTTGGATAAAGCAAAATTAGAAGATGAAACTATCAATGCTATGTTACGTCTAAAAATGATCAGTGAAACAGAAGTAGATAAAAGTCAATTTGAAATCAAAGAGCGAGGGCTATTTAATAATCGGGAACGTGTTGTGATTGTTCCTGAAGATGAGTTTGATAGAATAGCCATGAAGGCGAACTATAGCCCATTGTCGAATTTGTTGAACGATTTTAAAGAGTCTATTCTTCAAATAGGGTTCATTAAAAAGTTACATTCTACAATTTCATCTTTAAAGAATGTGATCAAAGAACTGAAAGCAGAATTCCAAAAAGAGAAAACTAAATTGGAAAAAGAGAATCGAAATGCTTGGGATAAGTATTTTGAAGCTAAGAAAGAAGCTGATACTTATAAACGTTTTAAATCAGAGTTTGAAAGATATTTATCTGAAGAGGAAAAAAATGAGATCTCAGATAAAATCTATGAACGTCAAGAAGCTGAAATTGAAGGAGGTTTGTGGCAAGATTTTGATTTAGATCGTTAGATAAATTAGGGGATATTCTTTTCTCCTCCTAGAAAAGGACTTGCATATGTAAGTCCTAATTATTAATACATGTTCAAATTACAAAAAATCATAGATATCTGTCTGATGTGATGCTTTCTCTGCCTCTATGATTACCTCTGCAGTGGTTGGCATCCGTCTATCCCTAATTACCATCTCATACCCGATAACTTTTCGTCCTTTTTTTACAGTTGTTAAATCTATATCAGCGTTGAATTTCATTTCTAGTTCTTCACATGCCACCATGAGAGCATTCCTCTTAAACAAACCTGCAGGCCATGACTTTTCTTCACCCAAGAACCAATCTTGCCATTCCTCTAAACTTCCCTTAATGGTTGTATATTCTCGATTTCCTAAGCGATATGCTTCCCAAAGTTTCATCAAGATCAAAGAATACTTTGATTTCACATTTCCTAACTCATCCAAATGGAAAGAGTAGTAGTTTCTTTTCAACTCAAAAACTAAAGGTCCAGCATCTTCAGAGAATTTAAACTCTACAAGGCCATCCTCAATAAATCTTATTCTGCTGAAAAGTTGAGTCATGATTATTGAACGTCTACCGTCAGGCAATGTTTCAGGGATATATAGGGCTGTATTCTCGTTAAGTCTCGAAAAAGCTTCTGCAATCCGTCTATAATTCTGACCGTTTTTAGTTAAGCCAAAGTGCTTCATAATGTCAAGGCTATGAACCGTAAAGACATCACCAACTCTACTATCTTTCGTTACAGATGAAAAACAGTAGTCTAAAACCTTGTGTTCAAAAGCTTTTAAATTACCAAATGCTTTGGCCAAGTCATTCGCCTGGACAACTAAATAATTTTGACGAGAAGCTAGTTCTTCATAGATTTTACTGGATTTTCTATTTGATACCATCTTGTTTACCTTTTACTATATTTCCTATTATGCTATATTCTATCAATTTTTAATTTTATAGTCAATAATGGGGTACAAAATAGTCATTAATAGGGTACAAAATA